>NZ_JABFHO010000002.1 GCF_013404085.1 Winogradskyella helgolandensis
TTCGGAATTTTCTCTGGCAAGTTTTTGTTTACTAAATTAGTTGCTTAACCACGCAACTAACCATACACAACAACGTTAGGGTACATTTGAGATGAACGACATAGATTTATTACATAATTGGTGCTTTGGGTGTGATAATCACAAAAAATCTCTGAAAGGTCCTATTTGTAAAATCACAGAAAAAAAACCAGATTTTGATAATTCATGCAATCTTTATGTTGGAAACAATGAAAAACTGAAAAAAAGTCAACAAAAACTGATTGAAATTAACCTTAAAGACGATAGGTACTTTGAGAAAATTAAACCAACTTTTTTAACGAAAGAACTAAATAACTTACCCAATGAACTAATCTTAAGAAATAAAAAATTCGATTTGAAGTTTGTTTATCTTTTGCTTTTGGATTTCTTCGGAGCTTATTTTATTCATTATTTCACAAATGACACGCTAAACATCCTGAATTTAGAATTCTTAAAAATTTTCGGAATTCTTACAGTCTTTTCAATTCCTATATTTGGATTTATGTTAGCGAAAATGGCAGACCAATCTGAACAAATAAGGCTCTCAAAAACTGGAATAAGAATTGAAAATAAAGCTTTAATAAGTTGGACTAATTGTTTCACTTACATTTTGACTAAATATGCAAGTACAGATGGAGAAGCATCTTGGATGCGAAATGAATTTTTAGTTATTAAGAAGCCGTTTGAGAAAGAAATTATGGTCTCAATTGATAGTTTAGAAAAGAAACCATCTGAATTGAGTAATTTAATGGAGAATTATAAAAAAAACGTACCCTAACACCGTGTATAATTAATTGCTTGGTTCTAGCCTACTTGCGAAAATTCCTGCGGAATTTTCACGGGTTCGTGAAAGTTTACTAATTTAGTTGCTTAACCACGCAACTAACCATACACAATCACGTTGTGGTGCATTTAAGAAAATGAATGAGATAATAGAAAAATCGTCGGAAAAAGTAAAAGATCAAATGGAATTTTGGTTTTTTGGGTTTTTCGGTAAAGAAAAATCTGATTTCAATGGAACCGAAATATTTACTCTGTTCGATTTAATTCCTGAATCAGAAAAAAGCGAGTTTATTAAAAAAATGGAATTGAAAAAAAACGAAATTCCTGTTTTGATTTTAAAAATATCGGAATCTGAATTTATTATAAACTCAACTCACAAATTTGTTCTTTTGGATAGTTCTAAATCTGAATTCATTGAATATCCTGAATTTGAATGGCACAACGGATTTAAAGCCTTTGTGACTAACAGAGAAGATGGAATAAGTGTTAAGCAAAATGGACATTTAGCTGATTTTAGAATTCGAAAGACAAACGGAGAGATAATAACCCGAAAAATACCGACAGGCGAACCTGGTTTTGCCTTTTGGAATGTTACTAAAAAATGTGAGTTAATTGGGAGAAAATATAAAATCACAGAATGAAAACAGCATTTAATCTAAAATTAATATTAAGCTTAAACCTAATCAATTGTTCTGGTAATAAAAATATCAAAAATGATAAAAGTAAAATAAAAATGGAACTGATGGTTTTATCAAACTATGGTGCTGATGAAAAAATAATTTCTAATAGCACAACTATTGAACAGATTAAGAGCACTATGAATGAACTGAATTGGAATAATTTTCATCAAGTTGTACTTTCGACTAATGACAGCAACTGGATTGAAGTTGGAGGAAACTTGAACGAAGATGGACTTTCTTCTATGTATGAGGAAAATGGAAAACAATTCATTATAAATGAACCACCATCGTCTAAAAAACATATGACAGAAATTCTCATTTCTTACTTCAAAGGAGATGGGAAATTTAAAAGAGAAAATAAGTTTGAATAAAAAACGACACCACAACAACGTGTATAATTAATTGCTTTGGTCGTTGCTTATTTGGAAAATTCCTTCGGAATTTTCTCGCGTTCGTTTTTGTTTACTAAATTAGTTACTGAAACACGCAACTAACCATACACAAAACCGTTAGCGGTAATGCGAAAAAAATCCTACTTCTGAATTAAAGATATGCCAAAAAACACAAATTCACAAAAAATAGGTTCAGCAGGACACAGCATTGCCGAAACTCAAATTAAGTTATCTGAAGTTTGGATTGCTCGCAACCTTACTGAAGACTTTGGAATTGATATAGAGTTAGAATTTTCACCAACTGACGATGAAGTTGAAGGTAAATTTATAAAGGCTCAAATTAAGTCGCACAAGAAAATTGAAATTCATAGCGGAATTTTAACCGAATCTTTTTCTAAATCCTTTCTACGATATGTCTATGAATGTAGAATACCAATAATTTTAATTATTGTGGAAACAAGTACGTCAAATTCTTGGTATGTATGGATACAAAAATGGCTTATTGATAGTGGAAACAGTACTAATATATACGATGAAAGCCAAAATAAAAGTATGTCAGTACAAATAAATACTGAAAATGATTTTAAACGAGCATTAAAAAGAGATTTGATTTCAATTGCATCTTGGGAAAACAAAACACAATTATATATTGCCGTTAAGGACTTGGCAAGTTTATCATTAAGAATGTATGATGATAAACTTTCGGAGTTATTATTTGGGTATTTAGAAGAATTGAAATCAGCCAATCCAAATGACCCAGATTACATTGATTTACTCTTAAATAGAGTAATTGAATTGGGTACAGGAATTTGGGCTACAAATGAAGGCAATAAAGTTTCGCAAATGCTATTCTCATTTTTGAGAGAAAATGGAAATAAAATAAATGCTGACCACATTTCAAAACTTGTTATTAGAGGAAAAGATTGTTCAAGAACAGGAATAAATGCGCTAGGCTTGCTTTATGATAATTACCCAGAACATACTGCATCCTTAAAATTAATAAGCAGATTTAAGAATTTTGATGACCCAAGATTATTTTATTATTGTTCTATTAGAGAAAGATTTTTGGGTACAAAAAGTCCAAGTTGGCTAAATGAAAAGAATGATTTAAATTTAGGTAAAATTAAAACCGATTTTTCAGAAATTAATACCAGTATATTTGATAAATGGGCAAATCGTGGAGATAGTGTGATTTTCGATTATGTCTATTTTGACGGAGAAAAAAAATAAAATATAAAGCACTACCGCTAACACCGTGTATAATTAATTGCTTGGTTCTTCACTACTTGCGAAAATTCCTGCGGAATTTTCTCTGGTCCGTAAAAGTTTGCTAAATTAGCTACCCAACCACGCAACTAACCATACACAAACACGTTGGCAGTAATTAAAAACTCACTCAAAACCAAAACTGAATTAAGACTTATAAAAGTAAATTTATGAATGAAAGAGTTTTAATTATTTTAAGAAAACTGATAAATGTATTGAGATATATTTTTACAGGATTTTGGGGATTTTTAACAATAATTGTTATCATATATTTAATTCATAGATATTCAAATCCTGGTTGGAAAAGTATTTCAAATCGAGACTTAAAAGATTATGGAAAAATTAGTTTAATCTTTTTTTCAATATTCGGAATCTTGACATTTTTAAAATATTCTATAACTAAAAAATTGAATAAAAATGAAGAAAAGTAAAACTTTGAAAGTTTAAAAAATCCATTTGAAATTTATAAGGTGAATTTAAAGTTTATGAAAAAGAATAAAAAAGGAGGAAATACAATCAAAATAAAAGAATATTTATTAAAGAAATAAATTGAAACCATTGTGAGAGATTATAACTATTTAATGGAAAAATTTTCATCATTAATTTACGGATTAACTACAGGAAAAGGTAATATTAAAGAACGACTTATCGTAAATTCGGTTGAACTTCATATGACATTTGGACTTGAATTCCCTGAAGAATTTAAAGACCAAAAGAATGAAATTATAAGTCGTTTGACAAAATTCTCAGCATTAATGGAAGATAGTGAAATTATTATGAGTTCTTATAATCGAACGATTTCAAAATGTCGATATAATACTATTGTAGAATTAACAGAATTAATAGCTAATTTACATTTAGATATGCAATTCTATTTAAGAACTCTGAAAACTTCCCGAAAAGAATAACAAAAATAGATTAAACATCTGAAAAAATAACTACTGCCAACACCGTATATAATTTATTGCTAGTTCTAGCCTACTTACGAAAATCCTCGCGGATTTTCTATTCGGTTTTTATTTGCTAAATTACGTGCTAAACCACGCAACAAACCATATACAAACACGTTGGCGTGCATTTGAGAAAACTCGATAGAAATATTTGAATAAGATGAAAATTGGAGATATTGTTGAATATCATAATGAATTTGGATTAATTATTGAAATTCCAAAAACGGACAACAACGGAAAGTATTTGTCTGGAGATTTACTCGTTCAATGGGATACTGAAAATGAAAACGATATTGAGAATTGCATTGGAAATTTAGAAGGATTTCTAAAAATAGTAGATAAACACGAGTTCAAGTTTATAAAACTAAATGAGCAAATGAAAAAGTAAAAATATTATGAGTCGCTCAAAAAAGAAAACTAAAATACACGGAATTACAACTGCAACGTCTGAAAAGGAAAACAAGCAAGACGCAAACAGAAAATTTCGAAGAGTTATTAAGCAAAAAGTTAAATCAGAAGAAACGGAATTACCAGAATTACGTGAAGTTTCGAATGTTTGGAGCTTTGACAAAGATGGAAAAAGATATAATCCTGAAATGACTGACAAAGAATTACGAAAATAAAAAACGACACGCCAACACCGTATAAAAATAATTGCGGTTTAGTGCTTAATCAAAGGTCGTTGCGTGTTTGTAACGTCTATTTTCCTTCGGAAAATCCTCGCATACAAACCCGCAACTATTCTTATACATAAACGTTATGCCCAACTTAAAACAAAAGAATGTCAGAAGATAAAGAAGAAATAAGAGAAGCAACTCAATCCGAATTATTCGAATACAATTTAGATAGATTTTTAGAAGAACTTTCTGCTCTTAACGATACTCTACCCATTCAGTTATTTTTACTTGATTTCAAGCATAAACAGTTAATTGAAAAACTTGAAAAAATATCAACTCAAGAAGAAGGAGAAAACGAAGAAGGAGAAAAATATACAAGCTATAAAGTTAGTTCGGACAATATTGAGGAATTCCCTAAAATACACAAACACCTTAATAGGTCTGAGATTGCAAAAAAAATTATACCGCGAAATTTTATAGTATCTATTATTAGTCAATATGATGCTTTTTTAGGTGACTTAATGAGAGCTTTGTATGAAATTAATCCAAATATCATAAGGTCTAGCGAGAAAGAAATTAATGCAGAAGATTTATTTACTTATGAAACAATTGACGAATTAAAAAACCATATAATTGACAAAGAGGTTGATACTTTATTAAGGGAAGGTCATTATGAACAACTATTAATTTTAGAGAAAAAAATATCTATTGTTTCAGATAACAAATTCACCTTAACAACAAATCTTCCGGTACTCAGTAGTTTTATAGAATTAACCCAAAGACGAAATTTATTTGTTCATACAAATGGATCTTCAACAAAACAATATCTACAAATATCTAAGAAATGGAAGTTTAAAACTGAATGTGATTCTGTCAATCAAGAGTTAATTGCAAATCCAGAATATTGTCAAAAAGCTTACAGCATTTTGTATGAAATGAGTGTGAAATTGACACACGTTTTATGGAGGAAATTTGTTCCACAAGAAAGAAAAGATGCAGACGAACATTTAAACCAAATTATTTATGACTTACTAATAGACAATAAATATGAATTAGCTATTGAGTTTGCAAACTTTTTTACTGATGTTATTAAAAAGTTTTCGAGCGAACAGTTCAGAAAGTTTGTTGTTGTCAATAAGGCTATAGCATACAAAATGTTAAACAAAGAAAAAGAATGTAAGCAAGTTATTAAAAGTGAGGATTGGTCAATTGGAAATGAATTTAAATTGGCTAAGTTAATCTTGGAAGATAATTTTATCGAAGCTAAGGAACTAATGATGAAAATTGGTAACAATGATGAAGTTGTAAATAAAAAAGCTTATGAAAACTGGCCTTTATTCGAAAAATTTAGATTAACAGAAGAATTTAAATCTGCATATTTAGATTTGTTTAAAGAAGAATTTACACTTGAAGAAATACAAGAAAAAAACAAAGAAGAAAAAGAATTAGAACCAGCGGAAAAATAAAAGCAGGGCATAACACCGTATAAAAATAATTGCGGTTTAGTGCTTAATCCAAAAGTCGTTGCGTGTTTGTAACGTCTGATTTTCCTTCGGAAAATCCTCGCATACAAACCCGCAACTATCCTTATACATAAACGTTACCACACATTTGCGAAATGACGACATTTATAGTTTTAATAACAATATTTTCAGGAATTAGTTTAGTGCTGATTTTGAAAAAATATGACTTTCCAAAACTGGAAAAAGTTATTAGAAAAATCTCATTTTACTCTTTAATCGGAATTTTAATCTGTATTGTACTTCTGGTTTTTGACTTCCGACCAAAAGGAAAATACACAACCTCAATAATTGGACTGACATTCTTGCTGTCTACAATTCTACTTTTCGGATTGACTAAAAACAGTTTGACCAAAATATTGAGCAGAATTTTGACAATACCAATTTTCATTTTCGGAATATTAAGTATGTTTTGGGAAATGGGATTTGTGTTTTTTTATTTAATCACTTTGCCATTTCAGCCACCTTTTTCAAAATCTGAAATTAATGCTAATCATAACGTAGAAGTACGAGTTGGCGGATTTTTCGCTTGTGGAGAAAGTTTAGTAATTACAAAATCCGAATTTGGAATTTTAGACAAACAGCATTATGTCGGAAATAACTTTTACATGACTGGAATCGATAAAATTGAAACTTTAGAATTTAAAGAAAATGATGTGGAATTTTTAATATATCACGATGGAAAAACTGAATTTGAAAACCCATATAAATATCAACCTGAAATGAAAAACGTGTGGTAACACCGTGTATAATTAATTGCTTGTTTCTAGCCTACTTACGAATATTCCTGCGGAATATTCTATTCGGTTTTTATTTGCTAAATTAGTTGCTCAAACACGCAACTAATCATACACAAACACGTTGTGGTGCATTTGAAAAAAAATCGAGATTACTAAATGTTTTTAGGCTTAAAACTACTTTTCCTACTTCTAATTTCGCCAATAATAATTGGTGTTTTTATTTATGGCTTAAAAAGAAAAACAGAATCTAGCGGAAAAATAATTCTAACTCTTTATGCAATTGGTTTTTGTTCAATCCTATTACTCTGGATTATTGGAACATTAAATCAGAAAAAAGTACTGGAAAAATCAGATTTTTATGGCGAATATATAATTGACCGAGATTATTTTTCTGGAAAACAAGCGGATTGGCAATACAACAACTTCCGATTTGAAATTAAAGAAAATGATTCGATTTACTTTTACGTTACGAACGGAAAATTAATTAAAGAAACCTATAAAGGAGCAATATCAACAGTAGCACCATACCAATCTGCAAGACTGAAAATAAAAATGGACTTACCAACTCATCACGTATTGAATAGTAATCCAACAATATATCGTGAATCTTGGGACTTTTTTATGGTATTTAATTCACAGAAATTTCATAATATGTATTTCCGAAAAGGAGAATGGAAAGAAATTGAATATTAATAATGAAGAAAGAAAAGATTTTAAAAATAATATCTCTATCATCATATTCGTTAATTATATTAATGGGACAAATGATAGGTATCCCTTTTATCTTTTGGCTTATATGGACAAGTTTTGAATTTGGAAATAATGACCAAATATTTGCTATTTTAGGACTTATTGGTCTAATTCTGAACTTTACTAAATATTATAAGAGGACAATTATAAAAATAATGAGTTTTTCTTTAATGCTTATTCCAATTATTAGAAGATTAACAGAAATACCGTTTGAAAAGTTTAAATATCTCGCTTTTCAAATACCTTTAATTATTTTTATTATTACCACTATAATCTTAATATTAACATCAATCTGGACGAAAAAAAACGCACCACAACACCGTGTATAATTAATTGCTTTGGCAAGTGATTATTTGGAAAATTCCTTCGGAATTTTCTCGCGTTCGTTTTTGTTTACTAAATTAGTTGCTTAAACACGCAACTAACCATACACAACAACGTTGGTTGCAATTAAAATTGACCTTGAATCATAATGAAATTAAGCTTCTTCCTCTGGACTCTGATTCTTTTGACTCTTTTGAGTCTTGGATTTGACCTATTCGGTTTCTATTTTATAATAGAATATAATGTCGAAGCCTTTGATTTTGGAATTATTGGTGGAGGTGTCAAGCTTTTATTTTGGTTAAGCTTTTTAGGTACAATCATATTCCTTATCATTAAAAGAAATCAGTTATCTAAAAGAAACGTCTCTTCGACAATAATGCTGTTAATTATAATTCTATCACTTACACTAATTGATAAAACAGCAATGATAGAAAGTTTGTTCCAAAAAATATATTTTTCCGATAACGTTATGATGGAGGATTCAACAGATTTCACTCTAAATGATATCGCAGAAATTCAGGTTATCGACCTACTACACTTAGTACAAACCGATAACAGAAAAGTTTTTTCAGAATTAATAGCTTACTCTGGTAACGATAAAGAAAGAATATTTAAGGATCATTTGGACTTAAGTGTTATTGAAGAGCAGGAAACAAACACGTTGTATTTTAATCAGTTTAGGAAAATAATTGATTATTGCTATAACCTCAAACCATCAACAGGCAATATTGACACAGAATATAACTTTGTAATGACTGACAGTCGGACAATTCAAAAAAACAAACGACAAGTCGTTAGAGTAAAAATGAATTTCTGCTTACCTAACGAAGTAAAATGTATCGAAGACGTTTATTATTTTGATTTTGTCAAATCAGATAAAACCTTATTACTGATTGACATTAACGACATGGAATTATATAAATAAGAAACTATAGTAATCTACTATTTAGGACTTATCTCAGATTTGCTAAATGAGTGCATTTCAAATGGTCGTAGTCAGTCATAAAAAGCAGTCGGACGGATTCTGACGGAAGAAAGACTAAATGGAATAAAAAAACTGCAACCAACACCGTGTATAATTAATTGCTTTTTAAGTGCTTACTTGCGAAAATTCCTGCGGAATTTTCACGGGTTCGTAAAAGTTTGCTAAATTAGTTGCTTTACCACGCAACTAACCATACACATCAACGTTAGCACCAATATAAACCAACCATCAATTAATGAACGAAAATTTAGAAAAAGAGTATATTTTATCGAGTAGAAAAAGACGAATAGCAGCATTTTTAATTGACCATTTTACATTTACTTTTCTGATAGTAGGAATTGTATTCTTGTCACTTGGAACAGATTTTATGGATGAAAATAATTTCAATAATCTGACAAGTAAAATGTTGCCGACAATGTTGATTGGATTTCTAATATACTTTGCAAAAGATTCTATAAAAGGAATTAGTCCTGGAAAGTGGGTTATGGGAATTATGGTTCGAAATGAAAATAATTCTAATGAAGTTCCTTCTTTTGGAAAATTGTTAATCCGAAATCTATTTTTAATAATTTGGCCAGTAGAATTTATAGTTCTTGCTTCAAGTCAAGAGAAAAAAAGACTTGGAGATAAAACTACAAAAGCAATTGTAGTTAAGAATCCAAACAAACCGGAAAAACTTCCGAGAATTTTAGCGTTAATTGGAACTGGAATTGCCTTTTTCACATTTACATTCTTATTTGCTGGTTCTGCAATGAAAAATTCAGACGCTTATAAAGTTGCAGTCTCTAAAATTGAACAAAATGAGGAAATTATATTGGAAACTGGAGGAATAACAGGTTATGGAATGATGCCGACTGGAAATGTAAATATTTCAAATGGAAACGGACAAGCACAGTTGGAAATAAAAGTTCTCGGATATAAAAGAGATTTGAATGTTAGTGTTTATCTGACAAAAGAACCAAATGGAGAATGGAAGTTAATAGAACTGAACAAATAAATACTGGTGCTAACACCGTATATAATTTATTGCTGGCTTTTTGCCTACTTGCGAAAGTCCTCGCGGACTTTCTTGATCGGTAATTATTTACTAAATTAGTTGCTTGAAACACGCAACAAACCATATACAACAACGTTGTAAAACATTTGAAGAAAATTTTGAAAATATCGTTCATAATTCTAACAATAGGCTGGTTTGCTTTTATTGGGTTCGGATTTGTTGTTGCTAATTTCTTCGGAGAAACGCGTGAGGATTTAGCTTTTAACGAAACTAATTACTCGTGCGAATTAAAAAATGGAAAATATAAAGTGGTTTATGACAAAGAATTTTCTCAATATCCAAAATGGGAATTTGAACTAAATGGAAAAAATGTAACTAAAATAAACTCTGATATAAAACGTAAATACGAATTAGAAAAAATTGGAGCAAATAGTTTTCGACTTAATTCATTGGAAAAGAAAACTGACTCGCTGACAGAAATTCAAAAAGCTTTGATTTCTCAAGGAAAATCTTATTACGAAATAACTGATTGCAAAAAAGACACTTTTGAATTTACTATGCGTGTGAATTTACACGTAATTTCAAATTCTGGAAAGTTTATCAAAGTAGAATAACGAAAAAACAGGATTTTAAATCTGTGAAAAAATTAAATCACAAACGTTGCGGAAATGGAATTAAAAAATTGAGTTTAAAAAAAAAATAAACTAAGAAAAAAAACGTTTTACAACACCGTGTATAATTAATTGCTAGGTTCTTGCCTACTTGCGAAAATTCCTGCGGAATTTTCACGGGTTCGTTAAAGTTTACTAACTTAGTTGCTTAACCACGCAACTAACCATACACAAAACCGTTGGCAACAAGCTGAAAAAATGACGATAAACATCAAAAAAACTCTTGAAATTGGAAAAGTCCGAGAACTTTTAAATGAAAACGAGACTTTATTGTTTGTTGTGACTGATGAGAAATTAACCAGAAGTTATGTATTAGAATTACAAAAAGAATTGCCTAATTATGTCGTGACTCGAATGGAATGGCTGAATAAACTGAATATTGTTCCAAGTATATCAACAAAAGTAGTTTTAGAAAATATACTTGAATTTCATAATTGTATTGAATTGTTTGATAAAACAGCTCATTCTCTAATGAACCTATTGGCTGAAACGTTCGACATTAATCTGAATAACTCTAATGAGGTTTACGAATTAAAAACCAAAAGAAGCGAAAATCAAAGAGGAGAAATAAATAATGAATGGAAATATCATTTTCACGGAAAAAGTTGCTCATTTACAAACACAAATACGGAGCAGTTTTTAGATATTCAAATTAACAACGGAATTGAGTTTGGAGAATTGGACACTTATTATTTGATGAAATTTATTCAAACAACGGAATCACTAAAAAAAGCAAGTCAAATTTTAGACAATAAGACTGAAAATATGAGAAAAGTAATTGAAACATTATGGAGTTTTGATTATCTAATAGAGTTACCAAATGGAATAAATAATGAATTAATATTAAACCGGAACAAAAAGCCTGTTGCCAACACCGTGTATAATTAATTGCTAGTTATAGCCTACTTACGAAAGTCCTCGCGGACTTTCTATCTGTGATTTATTTGCTAACTTTAGTGCTTAAACACGCAACGAAATCATACACAAACACGTTGGCATTCATGGCTCACTCTGCTCTAAAAAAATTATAAAACTGCTCAAAAGAGGTTTAAAAACAATTCTTTAAAATCTTACTCAAGTGACTTTTGACAAATAAAAACGTAACTGTTACGTGCGACTGATTTCACTCTTGCGAACTAAAAAAAATAAAAAATTAAAACTGACTTCTGACAAGCAATTTGCAAAGTTTACGTGCAACTGACTTTACTCTTGTTTTAAAAAAAATCTGACTTTTACCAAGCAATTCGAAACTGTTGCTTCGGACTGATCTTTGTTGCGAAAAATTTTGTGGTTTAAAAACTTAAATTTACGTGAGAAAATAAAACCACGCATGCCAACAATGTATAAAAATAATGCGTAGTTTAGTACCGATCAAGAGTAAATGCTTGTTTGCTTGCTTATGATTTTCCTGCGGAAAATCCTCGCAAACAAACACCGCACTATTCTTATACGTAACCGTTGCCAGTAATAGCCACAGCATCGATAAAAAAATCTTACAATGAAGAATGATTTTATTATGGAACTTATATTATGTATTCCATTAATCCTTTTTGGAACTTGGTCTACAAGAAAAGCTGTTAATAAATATAAACTTAAATCCTATTATGATTTCCAAATGTTAGGTGCTGGAATAAGTTCAATAATAATTGGGATTTATTTCTTATATAGTGTGTTAAGTGATATTATAACAGCATTCTAAAAAAGAAAAATATAGAAAATCAAGCGATTAAAATAAATCGGACTGAAAAGCACAACGCTGGAATTTTAAACTAAACGGAGAAATTAAACCGAACAGCCCGCAAAAAAATTGCTATTTGAAAAACAAAAACGACTGAATAAAAAACGCTGGAATTAATTTCGGAGATTATTTTTTTGTTTTTAAGAGTAAAATTCAAAACGCAACTTCAGATTTATTTACAACGTCGGATTTCTAATCTGAACGAACAATTTAAACCGAACAATTCGAGTAAAATTGCGAACTAAAAAACAACAACGTTGGAATTAAAACAAAACGTGCAAATTTGGAACTGAATAAAAAATAAAACGGACGAATAACAGAAACTACTACTGGCAACACCGTGTATAATTAATTGCTTTGGCAAGTGATTATTTGGAAAATTCCTTCGGAATTTTCTCGCGTTCGTTTTTGTTTACTAAATTAGTTGCTTAAACACGCAACTAACCATACACAATCACGTTAGCGGTAATGCGAAAAAAATCCTACTTCTGAATTAAAGATATGCCAAAAAACACAAATTCACAAAAAATAGGTTCAGCAGGACACAGCATTGCCGAAACTCAAATTAAGTTATCTGAAGTTTGGATTGCTCGCAACCTTACTGAAGACTTTGGAATTGATATAGAGTTAGAATTTTCACCAACTGACGATGAAGTTGAAGGTAAATTTATAAAGGCTCAAATTAAGTCGCACAAGAAAATTGAAATTCATAGCGGAATTTTAACCGAATCTTTTTCTAAATCCTTTCTACGATATGTCTATGAATGTAGAATACCAATAATTTTAATTATTGTGGAAACAAGTACGTCAAATTCTTGGTATGTATGGATACAAAAATGGCTTATTGATAGTGGAAACAGTACTAATATATACGATGAAAGCCAAAATAAAAGTATGTCAGTACAAATAAATACTGAAAATGATTTTAAACGAGCATTAAAAAGAGATTTGATTTCAATTGCATCTTGGGAAAACAAAACACAATTATATATTGCCGTTAAGGACTTGGCAAGTTTATCATTAAGAATGTATGATGATAAACTTTCGGAGTTATTATTTGGGTATTTAGAAGAATTGAAATCAGCCAATCCAAATGACCCAGATTACATTGATTTACTCTTAAATAGAGTAATTGAATTGGGTACAGGAATTTGGGCTACAAATGAAGGCAATAAAGTTTCGCAAATGCTATTCTCATTTTTGAGAGAAAATGGAAATAAAATAAATGCTGACCACATTTCAAAACTTGTTATTAGAGGAAAAGATTGTTCAAGAACAGGAATAAATGCGCTAGGCTTGCTTTATGATAATTACCCAGAACATACTGCATCCTTAAAATTAATAAGCAGATTTAAGAATTTTGATGACCCAAGATTATTTTATTATTGTTCTATTAGAGAAAGATTTTTGGGTACAAAAAGTCCAAGTTGGCTAAATGAAAAGAATGATTTAAATTTAGGTAAAATTAAAACCGATTTTTCAGAAATTAATACCAGTATATTTGATAAATGGGCAAATCGTGGAGATAGTGTGATTTTCGATTATGTCTATTTTGACGGAGAAAAAAAATAAAATATAAAGCACTACCGCTAACACCGTGTATAATTAATTGCTTGGTTCTTCACTACTTGCGAAAATTCCTGCGGAATTTTCTCTGGTCCGTAAAAGTTTGCTAAATTAGCTACCCAACCACGCAACTAACCATACACAAACACGTTGTGTGTAATTAACGAAATGAAGAAAGCTTACCTACATATATTAATTTTATTGTTTACTTGTATTTCTTGTAGCGACAGAAAATTAGGAAACGACTACTACTATCTTCCGAAGTATGAATCAATTGACGTTGGATATCCCGATAGCGAAGCTATTGTTTATAAGTCCAATCAAGAGTATGTCTTTAATGACATTAAAATTCGAGGCGATGTTTTAGAGGTTGATTTTAATTCAAAGTACATTATCATCAAAAGAGACCCATTGATAAGTCGAGACGAAAATTCAGGTATTATTGAATATTACATTATTGAAAAGAAAAGCGACAAAATCTTTGGACCAATGACTGAAAACGATTTTGATAAAAAAATTGTTGAATTAAATATAAATCTTGAATTTGAATAAAAAACTACACACAACACCGTATAAAAAAAATTGCTAGTTTTAGCTAAACCAAAGTTAGTTGCTCGTTTGCTAGCTTCTGATTTTCCTTCGGAAAATCCTCGCAAACAAACACGCAACTTTCCTTATACATAAACGTTATGTGCCATTTGAAAAAAAATCTGAACTAAATGAAAATATTTGATATTACAATTAAAAACTTTAGAGGAATTGCTGAACTGCAAAGATTAAAAGTTGGAGAAATAAATTCATTTGTAGGAAAAAATGATTCTGGAAAATCAAATATTTTGAAAGCACTTAACACTTTCTTTAATGACAAATTTGACACAAATGATGTTTTTAAAGGAATTCCAGATGGAGAAAAAACCGAGATAACTTTAAGGTTTACACCTAACGAAGTAATAAACTCACTAGCATTAGATTCAAATAGTAAAATTCAATTAAAGAAAACATTTGAATTTAATACTTCTGGAAAAGTAGTGAAATCATTAACTTATGTCTGTAATGATTTGAATAGTGCAGACTATTCGAATTGTTGGGGAATTAAAGAATCTGAAATAAATGCGTATTGTGCTTCTTTAGAGTTAGATTATTCTCGTTCTGGACGTGGAGTTACAAACTTATCCAAAATTGAGTTAATTAACGATAATACTGCTGATTTAGGAAGAGTAGAAAAAGAACACGATGCATCTGATTTTTTAAAAAACTTAAAGAAACAATACAGTTTCATTGAACTTCCTGTTTATTCTCTATTTGATGCAGAACAAGACCTTAACGTAAGTTCTACATCTTTTCAAAGTCAATTTAAACCAATCGCAACCGAATCTTTAAGAAACAATTCTGCTCTAACTGACCAAATAGAAAATAATGTACAAACAGATTTAGAAACTGAATTTTCTGCAATTACAACTCTAATGCAAAAAAATGTTCCCGAACTTGAACGTATAAACACCTCACCTGTTTGCAATTGGGGAAACCTTGTGAAATTTGATTTGTCTTTAAAATTTAGTTCTGATAATTATGACATTCCAATATCTAATAAAGGTACAGGATTTAAAAGACTATTAATGGTTGCATATTTTGAGTACTTGGCTCAAAAAACAACAAAACAACATCAAATTTTTGGAATAGAAGAACCTGAAACTTTTTTGCATCCTGAATTACAACAAGATTTGCTGACCTCAATAATTGAATTGGCAGATGATAGCCAGTTTTTTTTAACAACACATTCACCCGTATTTGCAGGCTCTACAAGAGATTCAAATATTGTAGTTGTAAAAAAAGAAAATGAATTATCTACATATTACAACTATGAAAATGAAGACGAAATATTAGATGTTGTAATTCAAGAATTAGGAATAAAGCCAAATTATAATTTACTGAATGATAATTATAGAAAAGCAGTTTTTGTAGAAGGTAGCGGAGACGTGAAATTCTGGAAAGTTGCGTTTGAAAAAATAAACGGAGAAATACCAAACGACATTTTATTTGTGCCTTGTGGTGGAGACCAAGTAGATTTTTTCGTGAATGCTCATCTATGCAGAAAAATCAATAGACGATTTATAGTTGTTCTAGATTCAGACAGAGGAGCAGTCGATTATGATGCAAAGTTGGCTAATAAGGCTCAACTCATAGAAAAAGTAGAGGAATTAGGTGGAGAAGTAATGATTTTGAGAAAAAGAGAAATTGAGAATTATTACTCAAGAGATGCAATACAAAGAGTTCTTGGAAATGATTATGTAATTCCCGAACAATTCCAAATAACCGATTATTCAGATATTAAAGAAGAAATTAAAACACATATTCTAGAACCGTCATCAGTAAATTTTAAAGCAAAAAACAATTTTACTGTATTTGAGGAAATGACACAAGCAGAATGGATTGCTTCCTCTGTAACTGTCGGAGAAACAAATGATATTCAGATAATTATAAATAAAATATTGGAATAAAAACGGCACATAACACCGTGTATAATTCATTGCTAGTTATAGCTTGCTTACGAAAGTCCTCGCGGACTTTCTATCTGTGATTTATTTGCTAACTTTAGTGCTTAAACACGCAACGAAATCATACACAAACACGTTAGCACAAATACAAAACAAACTTCAAGCATTTTATTAAACTATGTCTTTCGATGAAACATTATTGCAATTACGATTAATCGCTCGAAAGAAAGGTAAATATGTAATGAACAAATTATTTGATGACTACTTGACTGGTCACATCGACAAAAAAAGAATAATTTCTTGTCTTTTATGTGGTTCTGAATCTAATATTACAAAGGAACACGTACTTCCGAAATGGGTGTTTGAAAATGACCCAACACGAACTTTCACAACTGATGTTAATCAGTTGTCACAGAAGTATATCGGAACAACATTGCCTATGTGTTCCACTTGTAATACAGATTTACTAAATACGTTAGAACTTTATATACAAAGAACAATTTCAGAAGTAGACCTAAAAACTAAATATTATAGTTCTGAAAACTGGGACAATATTATAAGGTGGCTCGAAACCATAGATTTTAAATTTCAGCTAATGGATTTAACAACTAAATTTAGAGCTCATAAAGAAGCTGGATATGTTCCTTTTTTAGCGGACTTATCAATAGCAGAAATGAGAGATTTCTCAATTCGGACAATTCAATCAAAAGCAAGGTTATCCTTGAAGAGAATTTCAACAAAGGACAAAACTAAAAGAGCTAATTCTCTAATAGTTGGAACGACTAAGGTTAAAACATTTAATTATTTTCATAAATCAGGACAGTTCATTCATCTTGAAATACCGAAATATAATAAAGTGTTTTTCTATTTTTTCGAGAAAGTGTTTGAAGATGATGAACAGGCGAAAAAAGAAGCCATGGAAATAATCAAATCAGTTTATGATGAGGGGAAAGAATAAGTACTTGTGCTAACACCGTGTATAATTAATTGCTGTTTTCTTCCCTACTTGCGAATATTCCTGCGGAATATTCACGGGTTCGTAAATGTTTGCTAACTTAGTCGCTTAACCACGCAACTAACCATACACAAACACGTTGTGCAACATTTAATAAAAACACCGAAAATGAAAATAAAATATAATGAATTAGATAAATCACTTGAAATTAAAGATGAATTGAGAAATCATTATCTTTTAATAAAAATTGTATTGATTTTAAATTTGATAAGTTCGGTTTTCCAACTAATAGATACAAATAAGACTGGAATCGGTTTCGTAGAAATTATATTCTTTATAGTTGGAATTAGCTCATTGATTATTTTGTGCATTTTTATCTTTAAAAAAGATACTTCTGAGAAAATTCCAATTGAAAAAATTGTACGATTAAATGAAAAATCGATATTCGGAAAAAAACAATTCTCTTTGAAATTAAAAAACGGAAAGAAACGTGACTTAACAGAATTAAAATCTGAAACGGAATTTAATGAATTAAAAAAAATGTTTTCGGAAATCGGAATTATAAACTGAAAGAAAAAAACGTTGCACAACACCGTGTATAATTAATTGCTTCATTGAGCTTACTTGCGAATATTCCTGCGGAATATTCACGGGTTCGTAAAAGTTTGCTAATTTAGTTGCTTAACCACGCAACTAACCATACACAATCACGTTGGCAGTAATTAAAAACTCACTCAAAACCAAAACTGAATTAAGACTTATAAAAGTAAATTTATGAATGAAAGAGTTTTAATTATTTTAAGAAAACTGATAAATGTATTGAGATATATTTTTACAGGATTTTGGGGATTTTTAACAATAATTGTTATCATATATTTAATTCATAGATATTCAAATCCTGGTTGGAAAAGTATTTCAAATCGAGACTTAAAAGATTATGGAAAAATTAGTTTAATCTTTTTTTCAATATTCGGAATCTTGACATTTTTAAAATATTCTATAACTAAAAAATTGAATAAAAATGAAGAAAAGTAAAACTTTGAAAGTTTAAAAAATCCATTTGAAATTTATAAGGTGAATTTAAAGTTTATGAAAAAGAATAAAAAAGGAGGAAATACAATCAAAATAAAAGAATATTTATTAAAGAAATAAATTGAAACCATTGTGAGAGATTATAACTATTTAATGGAAAAATTTTCATCATTAATTTACGGATTAACTACAGGAAAAGGTAATATTAAAGAACGACTTATCGTAAATTCGGTTGAACTTCATATGACATTTGGACTTGAATTCCCTGAAGAATTTAAAGACCAAAAGAATGAAATTATAAGTCGTTTGACAAAATTCTCAGCATTAATGGAAGATAGTGAAATTATTATGAGTTCTTATAATCGAACGATTTCAAAATGTCGATATAATACTATTGTAGAATTAACAGAATTAATAGCTAATTTACATTTAGATATGCAATTCTATTTAAGAACTCTGAAAACTTCCCGAAAAGAATAACAAAAATAGATTAAACATCTGAAAAAATAACTACTGCCAACACCGTATATAATTTATTGCTAGTTCTAGCCTACTTACGAAAATCCTCGCGGATTTTCTATTCGGTTTTTATTTGCTAAATTACGTGCTAAACCACGCAACAAACCATATACAAACACGTTGTGTGTAATGTAAAAACTGAACTCTGAAAAGAAAAATTCGAAATACAATTTATCTGATTTTAGGAGCTGTGATAATCTATTCACTAATAGCTTTACCTATTTCAAATTCTATATCTGAAAAATATGGAATTGAACTAAATAATGACCGAATTGAACTCGGACTAAAACCAATAACCGATAATTGGACTTTGGACAGTATAGTTTTACAAGTTCCAGTTCGTGGAATGAATTGTTTTCCATCCGAAATTCCTGACACTACTGATTATCGTTTTTTAGAGAATAAGTGGTATTGCCAATATTGGACAAAAAAAGAATTTGACCAAACTAAACCTTATCATAAAAGCAAAAAAATTTACTTCACTAAAAGCTTTTGGATTTGGCAAAACGAAATTGATTTTGAATATGACACTTACATAAATCCGAATTCAAATTTGGCTGAATATGAAGAATTAGAAACGACTGTTCATTGGAAAAATAATGGAGAAATTTATGGTCATCTTGCACATATTAAAAATGGAGAAGATTTATTAATTGACTTTGATGTTAATCAATCTATGTACGGATTTGAAAAAGAGAAAGTAAACGAAATATTAGAAAAATGGGAACTGAAATAAACACTACACACAACACCGTGTATAATTAATTGCTTTGTTCTTCCCTACTTGCGAATATTCCTGCGGAATATTCACGGGTTCGTAAATGTTTGCTAACTTAGTCGCTTAACCACGCAACTAATCATACACAACAACGTTACCCAACATTTAATGAAACTAATAGAATTCTTACAAAATACAGAGAAAATTGACGAAGAATCTGTTCTTTACGTAAAAAAAAATGATGGTCAGTTTCTTCCCGAATCAGAAATTACAATCCTGAATTTAACTGAAGAAGAGTTAGAATGGAAAACTTATGAAGTAACCGAAAAAAAATGTCCTGGTTTTGAATATTTTATGGAATCTTTCCTAAGTAAAGAATTTATGGAAGATATATCATCACAATATCCTACTATTGAAAAAAAATGTAACCGATTAATACATTACGTGGAATTTGATGCTTAAACAATATTAAATGTTCTGGAAAAGAAAGAAAAACAAAACAGAGGAATTTAAATGTTCTGAATGTGGAAAAGTCCATTCGGAATGGCCTACTCTGACTTTTAAATCACCTGCGAATTACGACTTTCTGTCTGATAAAGAAAAAACAGAACTTGGGAAATTAGAGTCGGATTTTTGCGAAATTCATTATGAAAACCAAATTGACCGTTTTATAAGAGTTACGCTTTCTCAAAAAGTAAAAGACGCTTGTGAAACTCTGGAATATGGACTTTGGGTTTCATTAAGCGAAAAAAGTTATTTAGACTATAAAGAAAATTACAATAATCCGAATCACGAAACTGGATATTTTGGTTGGTTATGTAGCAACATTCCTGAATATGGAGATACATCTTCAATTCCTTGTGATGTAATGACAAAAAGTGGAAATGACAGACCTGAAATTTTTCCTCACGAAGATTTTGACCATCCATTTGTTCGAGATTATTACGATGGAATTTTAAAACCAGAAGCGGAAAATAGAATAAACGAAATGATAAAAAACGTTGGGTAACACCGTGTATAATTAATTGCTTGGTTCTTCCCTACTTGCGAAAATTCCTGCGGAATTTTCACGGGTTCGTAAATGTTTATTAACTTAGTTGCTTAACCACGCAACTAACCATACACAACAACGTTGTGCAACATTTAAAATAAACTATGAGCAAATTTTTAACTTTCATACTTTTAGCTGTTTTAGTTCATTCTTTAGATGCTCAAGAATTGAAATTTGACTCTACTATGACTACTGAAATTGAATTGATAAAAAAAATTAAACCAAAAAACGACTATAAAAACTGGCAAATAGTTACATCATATGATAGCATTATTTATATTACAGGAAAAAGATTTACTATTCCAAAAGATTCTAAAAGTGGATATTTAACTCTGACAACAAAACAGAGTCATACATTTTCCTCTTCGTCGAGTTGCTATATTATTGTCCAAGAAAACGAAAAGTTTAAAGAAATACGTAATGAAAAAAGTTTGATTGAATTTATAGGGGAAATTGATAATATTCACGAAGCAATTTTAATTCTTTACCTCAATGGATTTTATTATGATTATAGTCATCCAAGTTCTTATAGCAAATTGAACAATGGTTATAAATTCAAAACAACTAAGTTTCATTACTGCCCAAATAAAAGCGAAGAAAAAGTAATTACAACTGACAAAAACGGAATAACTGAAATTAAAAGTAATGGATTTTATAAAGTAACTGATGATTGTTACACGATTGAATAAAAACGTTGCACAACACCGTATATAATTTATTGCTAGTTCTAGCCTACTTACGAAAATCCTCGCGGATTTTCTATTCGGTTTTTATTTGCTAAATTACGTGCTAAACCACGCAACAAACCATATACAAAAACGTTGGCATTCATTGCGGAACGCACTCTGAAACAAAAAAAAGAGCTTTATTAATTATAAATATGTTTGATTATATATTAAAACCTATACTAAAATTTTTAACGAAACCTCTCATATCTCTATTAATGAATTTAGCTGAATTGATGAATGAATTCTATGAAAGCTTTAAAAATAAAAAGTAACTCGAATTCGGAATTGAACAAGTAAAAACCGAACTGAATGCGGAATTTAGCAAGTTGAGGAATTGCTTACTCAGTCGGAATTGAAAAAGTTTACGAAATAAAACGCTGACCGAATTAACTCAAACGCTGGAAAATCGGAAAACGGAATTAAGCTGAATAATTTGAACTCTGAAAAAACAACGAAATGCCAACACCGTGTATAATTAATTGCTGTTTTCTTCACTACTTGCGAATATTCCTGCGGAATATTCACGGGTTCGTAAAAGTTTACTAATTTAGTTGCTAAACCACGCAACTAACCATACACAAACACGTTGTGTGTAATACCCAACCAAACTCAAAAATTGAAATGAAAAGACATTATTGGATTTTATTAATTTTAGTTCTTGGATTTACATCTTGCCATTTTATGGGACCAATAGATGTAAATATTGAGAGAAAAAATGTTGAAGTAAATTCAAATGATATTATAGGAACTTGGAAAATGGACAAATTTTCATACGAGTACCTTTCTGAAATTAAAACTGATAGTATTGTTTTGACATTTAAGCCTGATAATCTTTTCGAAATGAATAATTCTCAAAATCTATTTGACCGAGAAATTAATAACGGAACTTCATCTGGAACGTGGGAAATTATTGAGCAATATGATACGAAAAAAATTAAACTGAATTTTAACGATATAAAAACCTCAAAGAATTTAGAAATTTATAAGTTAAAGGAGAATTATCAATTATGGTATTTTATGTCGGATCCTGATACTGGAGAAAGAATTAGATTTCTGAAATAAAGTACTACACACAACACCGTGTATAATTAATTGCTGTATTCTTCTCTACTTGCGAATATTCCTGCGGAATATTCACGGGTTCGTAAATGTTTATTAACTTAGTTGCTGAACCACGCAACTAACCATACACAATCACGTTAGCCACAATTAAAAAAACGAAATGAGAATATTAATATCAACGTTATTTATTTTGACTTTTACTTTTTGCTCTTATGCTCAAGTGGACTATTTAGGTGAAGGAAATTCCTATCTGAATAACGGAGAATTTGAAAAAGCAAAAGAAACATTCGAAGCAGGAATTAAAGCAGAACCTGACAACTTAATTTATCAATGTCAACTCGGACTAACTCTAATTCAACAAAAAGAATTTAAAACTGCCGAACAAACACTTGAAAAAGTTCTAAAAGTTGATTCAACCAATGTTGCGGCAATCTGGTATAGTGGAATTGGTAATTTCAAAGGAGGACAAGAAAGAAATGCAATCGAAAGATTTGAAAAAGCTTTGACTTTACTTGATGAAAATAGCGGACAATATTTTTCAGCGAATTGGTTTATTGGCAAAAGTTATTCTGTTCTATTAAGTACAGAAGGATTAACATATAATGAAACCAACAGAATGTTCGAGTGTTATGAAGAATATTTGCGACTACAAACGAACGCAGACGATGCGGAAAAAATAAGGGAATATGTCAAAAGAAAAAAGAAAAGACGCCCTTCTGATAATGTGAAATTATGGGTGGATATGTAAAAACTGTGGCTAACACCGTGTATAATTAATTGCTAGGTTCTAGCCTACTTGCGAATATTCCTGCGGAATTTTCTCGGGTTCGTAAAAGTTTGCTAACTTAGTTGCTAAACCACGCAACTAACCATACACAAAACCGTTGCCACCAATTAGAGAAATGACCAAAGAAAAAATCTACGAAAAAGCAAATAGCGTTGTCGGAATTGAAGGAATGACAGGAAACGAACGCCTTTATGTAAGTGGATTAATGGACGAATTTGACAAAGCCAAAAAATCGGACAAATACAAAGCTCGAACAATACTTCAAGCATTAAAATTTGACGAACTTTCAATTGGCAGAATAGTTGGATTCTCAATGGATTCTCTAAAATATCCAAATGCTTGGGATTTTCCGAATGAAAACTCAAACGGACAAGAAAACGAAAATAAAGCTTCATTGGAATATTCCAATCTTAACGAAGTTGGAATGGGTGCACCAATGAGTGGAAAATGTAAAGTCAAGCTTAATGACAATAAAGAAATTCTGATTCCCGAAAATTGTGGTGGACCAGCAATTTGGACTCGAAATGGACAAAAAGTTGCAATACCGATTTGGGACAGGTCATTTTTTGGTGGAACATTCCAAAGAATCGGAATTGTGGATTTGGAAAAACAAACGCTGACTAAATACAAAAAGAAATTTCGAGTTTTGGATTTAAGGTCCTTTAGCGGAAATAATATTGTTGGATTTGATAGTCCAATACATAGAATTAAAAAACTTGAATTTGATTATATTAACGAACCGATTGAAAAAATTATCGGAATAAAATAACTGGTGGCAACACCGTGTATAATTAATTGCTTTTTTAGGCTTACTCACGAAAATTCCTGCGGAATTTTCTCTGGTCCGTAAAAGTTTGCTAAATTAGTTGCTCAACCACGCAACTAACCATACACAAAACCGTTGCCAGCAATATGAAAATAGCATCCAAACAACGAACGAAATAAATGAAAATACCATTTTTTGCACTATTAACCATCTTGACATTCTCATTGAATGCACAAAACCTATTCCCTGTTAAATTAGACAACTGTAAGACTGAAAAATTTTGTCTTGATTGTGGAGATACCAAAGCTGGGTATGATGAAGTAGAGTTCCTAAAACTTCAAGACAAATTAAACAAAGATTTAAATTTACAAGGAATTAAAGGTTCTGTGAAATTTCAAGTTCTCGTAAACTCTAAAGGAAAAGCTTGTGTTTTAAGTCATACAGACCAATCAAAAAGTGCTATATCGCAAAAAATAGTTAAAGAACTCAATAAATTCAAAAAATGGACTTCTGCAATAACGAAAGGTAAAAAAGAAGAAAAATCCTCTATCAACCTAATTTTCACAGTAAATGACAATAAAATTTCAGGTAAAATTGAACGTGTTGATAAGGAAGCGTTCAAAAAATCATTTGACAAACCAAATAGTCCAGAAATCTATAATGAAAATTACGAATACAAAAATGAAAATTTAGAAAATTATAAAATGACAGTTTGGAATTCTAAAAACTCAAATTTAACAAACAATTGGAATGACCATATTTCAATTGACAAAAATGGTTTAATTTGGCTAACTGTCAGCCAAGGTTTAGTAACTTTTGACGGAATAAAATTTAAAAATACTGAACAAAATATTTCTGATAAAGGAAAATACTTTGCTTATTACGAATTGGCTACAGATAACAATAATGTTAAATGGATTTATGCAAAAAATAACATTTATAGTTTTGACAACGATAAATGGGTAAAATATGATTCAACAGAAATTGGAATAAATTCAGCATACGATATAGTTAACAACACAAAAACTGGAGAACTTTTTTTCTGCTCAAAAAATGGAATAACAATACTCAAAGATGGTAAGTGGACTAAAATTGATAAAAACTTATTTAAAGATTTACCAGGCGATAGAGTTTCGTTTGCTAAAAGAGATTCTAAAAATAGACTTTGGATTGGCACGTATGACGGAACAGCAATGATTGATGAAAACAATCAGGTTACTAATTTTGAAAAGTCCTCTACAGTTCTGAAAGGAAAGTGCATTACATCAATGGACGAAGACGAAAACGGAAACCTATATTTTACACTTTACGAATTTGACAGAAAAAATAAAAAGCAAGTTAATAATGACGAAGGAATTGCAATACGTGATTCAAATGGAAATTTCAAACAATTTACAACTGAAAATTCTGGAATGCCTTTTAACCATACGAATTGTATTCTTTACGACAAAAATGAAAAGATACTTTGGATTTCAACTGACAGAGCTGGATTAGTGAGATATGACTTAAAAGGAGGTTGGGAGAATTACCATAATGAAAATTCAGACATTCCTACTTCTTACATTTCGACAATGACTTTTGATAATAGTGGGAATTTATATTTAGCAACTAGACAAGGACTAGTGAAAATTGAAAGAAAATAAAATACTGCTGGCAACACCGTATATAATTTATTGCTGGCTTCTCGCCTACTTACGAAAGTCCTCGCGGACTTTCTTTGTCCGTAATTATTTACTAAATTAGTTGCTTAAACCACGCAACAAACCATATACAAACACGTTACCTACAATTATGAAAAACATTCCGTTACTGATTTTAACATTGATTTTAATTGCAAGTTGCGATTCAAAACAAACTTCATCGGAATTGGAAAAATTAACAAAAAAGCTAACCGAAAAAGAAAATCGGATTTCGGAATTACAAAGTCAAATTGAGAATTTAGAAAAAGTTAATAAGCCGACTGAAAACAAACAAACTTCGGATTATTATCGCTTCGTGGAAACTTCTAACTCTGAAATAAATGTTTCGGAAAAATTAAAAAGCGGAGAACGGAAATCAATTGACAAAAAGGATTTTAAAGACACTTTAGATATATCAGACAATTTTTTCGTTTATAAACACACATCTGAAATCACTCAAACGTCTGAATCGGAATTTGAATCAATCTTGCGTGATTTTGACCAAGTCAAATCGGAATATGGAAATGACTTTTTTGTGCGAGTAATGACATTTTATAATGGACAAAGTTTGCCTCTGGAAACCGAAAATTCTAAAACAGATATTCATATTTTAATCCAACCGACTGAATTGGGTTATGAAAATAAAACGTTCGTGATTTCGGACTTTTATGAAGTTGACATAAAAATGCTCGAAAAGAAAGAGAATAGTGTCGAACTGACTTTTGAACACGGAAAATTTCCAAGAAAAAGTGAATTAATAATAATAAAACCTGAATTAGTAAAATTTGGAAATAAATAACTGTAGGTAACACCGTGTATAATTAATTGCTAGGTTCTTCTCTACTTGCGAATATTCCTGCGGAATATTCACGGGTCCGTAAAAGTTTGCTAAATTAGCTACCAAACCACGCAACTAACCATACACAAGACCGTTGGGCACAATTAAAGAACACTCAAGAACATTAGAAATATGGATAAAAGATATCAAGTCTTTATAAGTTCAACTTATACCGATTTAAAAGATGAACGTTCAAAAGTAATTCAAACAGTAATGGAAATGGACTGTATTCCTGCTGGTATGGAAATTTTCCCTGCATTAGATGAAGAACAGTTTAACTTTATAAAGAGGGTAATTGATGATTGTGATTATTATATTCTAATCATTGGTGGCAGATATGGTTCGCTTTCAGACGATGGTTTGAGTTATACTGAAAAAGAATTTGATTATGCACTAGAAAAAAACATTAAAATTATTGCACTATTACATCAAAATCCAGAACAAATACCTGTAGAGAAATCTGATATTAAACCTGAATTAAGACAAAAACTCGAAGACTTTAGAGAAAAAGCTTCCACAGGTAGGCTTGTGAAATTTTGGAATAAAGCAGAAGACTTACCTGGTTTAGTTGCTTTAAGCTTATCAAAAACAATTAAAACATATCCTGCGATTGGCTGGGTAAGGTCTAACACAGTTGGAAACAACGAAATCTTATCTGAGATTAATGAATTGAGAAAAGAAAATAATAAACTAAAAGAGGATATCGAACAAGCGGAAAAAACTGACAACAACCATATTTCTATTTCAGAAGAAGAATTAGCAGGCTTAGAAGATACGTTTTCATTTAAAGCAGGTTCAGGTTCTGCAAGTCAAGAATTTAAAATGACTTGGGGCGAAATTTTTTATATCATTTCACCTTATCTAATGGAACATCCTATTGATTCAAATGTAAAAAAATATCTTGCAATAAGAATTTTAGAAAAATTTGAAAAATCAACTGTTTATGCCACAATAAAAGAAGATGATTATAACACTATGAAAGTTCATTTGAGCTCATTAAATCTTATTAATGTAAAATATAGCAAAAAAATTAGTGGTGGAAATGGATTATTTTGGAATCTAACTGAAAAAGGGCTAAAAACAATGAAAGAATTGAGAAGTGTAAAAAAATAACTATGCCCAACACCGTGTATAATTAATTGCTTCATTCTAGCCTACTTGCGAAAATTCCTGCGGAATTTTCACGGGTTCGTAAAAGTTTGCTAACTTAGTTGCTAAACCACGCAACTAACCATACACAAACACGTTACCTGTAAGCTAAAACGAACATTTTGCTAACTTCAAAATTTAGGAATTAAAATTATGAATATTTACAAAAATCAGAATACAAAATGCTAATTGGATATTTTGACTATTTAATTATTGGAGTTTTAATTTACCTAAACATCAAATATTGGAAAACGAATTTTAAGATAAATAAAGGTTGTCTTTTAGGAGGACTTTTATTTGGTTTTTTCCTTCCATTTATTTCTATGATAATTGAACTTCAAATTGTCGGAGAATGGATGGACAGTTTTGAAGTTGTTTATACTTTTTTAAGGTTTCCAACCTATTGGATAATCGGAATTATTCAAATGGTTATTATTGGAATCAAATTGAGCTTTAATAACGAAAATGAGCAAAAAGGAATAATATGAAAATTTACAAACCTGTTTTTTCAATAATTATTATTTTCATTCAATTGATTTTATCATTAAAAGATTATTATGGACTTCAAGAATGGAGAAAAGCTAATCCTGAACTTGATGGACTCATAAATTTAGTTATTCATTATGACACACTTTTTCTGTTTGTTTTATCAATCGGAATCTTTGAAATGCTGACAAAACCGAGTTTAAATAAAAGACTCATTCGAATTTTTTTAGTAATTATCATTTTTGGTTATCATTTTTCTGGACTTATTCCAATCAAGGATTTTAAATATGGAATTTATAATACTGCTTGGTTTTTAGGATTTTCAGCATTCGTTTTAATTTTAGCAAAAATATCAAAATATATAATTGAAAAAATAACAAGTAGAAAGTTGAAATAAGCCTACAGGTAACACCGTATATAATTTATTGCTGGCTTATTGCCTACTTGTGAAAGTCCTCGCGGACTTTCTTGGTCGGTAATTATTTACTAAATTAGTTGCTTGAAACACGCAACAAACCATATACAACAACGTTGTAAGCAATTTGAGAAATGAACATAATTAACCACACAGAACATATAACAGAAATTGAAAATTTTTGGACACCAAAGAAGTGTGATAAATTCATTTCAAAAAGCGAAAGTATTGGATATGAACCAGCAATGGTTCAGACCGAAAGCGGACAAAAAGTAGTTGAAAGCGTAAGGAACAATCAACGAATACTATTTACTGACTTTGAACTTGCGGAAAATATCTGGAATGACATAAAAGAGTTCGTGAATCCAAAACTGGGGAAAAGTACTGCAATTGGACTAAATGAAATGTTCCGATTTTATAAATACGAACCTAATCAGGAATTTAAAAAGCATCGTGACCAAAGTTACATACGGAATGAATTTGAATCGAGTTACTACACGTTTATGATTTATCTGAATGACAATTTTGTTGGCGGAGAAACGACTTTTGGGAATTTAAAAATACAACCGAAAAAAGGGAGTTGTCTCGTTTTCTTTCACGATTTAGAACACGAAGGAACTAAACTGACTTTGGGAGAAAAATATATTTTACGAACTGACATAATGTACCGATTTGAAGAATAAAAACTGCTTACAACACCGTGTATAATTAATTGCTTTTTTAGGCTTACTCACGAAAATTCCTGCGGAATTTTCTCTGGTCCGTAAAAGTTTGCTAAATTAGTTGCTCAACCACGCAACTAACCATACACAAAACCGTTACCAATAATTTGAGCTACGAACATAAAAAAAGGTTACCTATTTAAGATAACCTTTACAAAAATGAATGATATATAAAGTTTACAACCTAATTGATTGTAGTTCTTGACCTAATGAATGTAATTCTTTTTCAATCTTTTTTGCTCTTTCTTCTGAAATATAAATATCCTTTTTTGTAGAATATTGTCTTAGCAAACTTGGACTGATTCCAATTCTATTAGCAAATGCAGATTTATTAATAACTTTAAGTTTATTGAATAATTCTGACAATTCAAGTTGATATTCTAAATTGATACCTTCAGACATCAATTTCAAGATTTTTTTATCATCAATATCTTGAGCTGTTTCAAGATATAATTCTAATGCCTCTTGTAAATTTTCTTTCAATGTGATTAAATCTTTACCATCAGCAGTTACTACACCTGGAATATTTTGAGTTGTACCCCAATAAATCCCATCAGTAGTTCTTTCTACTTTGACCTTGATTCCCATTTCTTCTTTTTTAATTACTGTCAACGTGTTTGTGTACGGTTTGTGTGTATAAGAACACACATTTTGATTTTCTTTTGGAAAACCTGAAATTATGAATATTTAAAATTCTTTGATACAAGTAGGGCTTACTTTACTTCAGCCCTGCTTGTTTTAAAATTGAACTTATTGTTCCTTTCGGAATATCCTTTTTAGGATGAGGAACAACTACTATTCCATTTTTTGTTAGATGTGTAAAAACGTGGTGAGAACCTCTTGTTCTATTCAATTCCCAACCATCTTTTTTTAGCATCTTTATCAAAGATTTACTATCCATACTTCATATATCAATCATTTTTTGTTAATGCAAATATATAACATTTTTGCAATATATAACGTTTTTGCAATATATTTTTTTTAAATAAAACGAATTCACTTATATTTTCTAAATTAAAATAAAAAACTATTGGTAACACCGTATATAATTTATTGCTGGCTTCTAGCTTACTTACGAAAGTCCTCTCGGACTTTCTTTGTCGGTAATTATTTACTAAATTAGTTGCTTGAAACACGCAACAAACCATATACAACAACGTTGTGTACAATTTAAGAAACAGCCGAAAATACATTGAATAATTTGAAAAAAATATTAGGAATAGCATTTTTACTGATTTTACAATCTTGCTATTTCGGAGCTGGATTAGTAGAAAAAGAAATTACGGACGACTATTGGTTATTCGCAAATAATACACTTGACGAAATGAGTATTTGGTTTAACGCTGAAAAATATTCTAATCGACTAATTGTTCCTGAAACAGTTTTTGCATTAGGAGAAAATGGAGATTTTATTATTGCAAAAAGTCACCCGAAAAATCTTGAAAGCGGAATTGATAAAAGCGTGACCTATTATTATATTATAGAAGTGGACAAAAAAAGTCCTGAACAAAGTCCGAATTTGACTTTGGAACAATTTGAGAATAAAAGAAAAGAGCTGAATATTCCGAATGATTTGGACTTTGACATTGTTTACGAAGAATTACAATAAAAACACTAAATGGGGAAAACTCTGAAAATAATTTCTCTGACATCATATTCTCTCATATTTCTTATGGGACAAATGATTGGACTTCCATTTATTTTTTGGCTGATATTTACAAGTTTTGAGTTTGGGAATAGTGACCAAATATTTGCCATTTTTGGACTAATAGGAGTAATTCTGAATTTTACCAAACATAGTAAGTCCAGACTTGTAAAAATATTAAGTTTTGTTCTTATGCTTACACCAATCGCAAGACGAATTACTGAAATACCAATCGAGAAATTTAATTATTTAGCTTTTCAAATTCCCCTTTTGATTTTTGTAATTACTTATCTGATTTACATATTAAAACAGAATGAAAATAAAAAAACTGTACACAACACCGTGTATAATTAATTGCTTCATTGAGCTTACTTGCGAATATTCCTGCGGAATATTCACAGGTTCGTAAAAGTTTGCTAAATTAGTTGCTTAACCACGCAACTAACCATACACAAACACGTTAGCCACAATATGACGAAAACCCAAATCAGAGATATAATTACAAAGATTCATTTCTACCTTTTGGGTTTTGCTTTACTGAATTTCACTCTGAAAAGCACGATTGAAATAAGTCTGAATTATAGACTTGCTTATTTTATAACCTTATTAGTTTATGCAAGTGGAATTATTCTCTTTTTCTGGAATTTCAAGCCATTTAAGAAAGTTGGGTTTTACTTTAGTTTTTATGTAATTACGCCTATTCTGATTTTTTTATTCTGGTTGTTTGGTGGAATATTTTTCGGAATTATAGCCTCAATAGTTCTTTATCCCATTCAACCGAATGATATCGAAATTGAGAAAAATGATTTTGTGATTTATCAAGAAAATCAAGGTTTTTTGGGAATGTGTTGTCCTTATGAGATTACGGAAAAGCAATTTTTAATACTTGAAAGGAAAATTAAAGAAATAGATTTAAACAATGAAATCGAATTTAATGATAATTCAATATATACAATAAACGGAAAAACGGAATTGAGAATTAAATTTGAAGGATATCAATTTTTAGAAAGAAATTTGCCTGAAAGAGATACAATAATTTTAATCAAAAAAGAATAAATACTGTGGCTAACACCGTGTATAATTAATTGCTTTGGCAAGTACTTATTTGGAAAATTCCTTCGGAATTTTTTCGGGTTCGTATTTGTTTACTAAATTAGTTGCTTAACCACGCAACTAACCATACACAACAACGTTGTGCTTCATTATCAGAAACCGCTAACCAATGATAAAATTCTTTAGAAAAATTAGACAAAAACTATTAACTGAAAATAAACTCAGTAATTATTTTATTTATGCTATTGGAGAAGTTATTCTTGTTGTAATTGGTATTCTTATTGCCTTGCAATTAAATAATCTTAATGATATAAAAAAAGACAAAGGTGATGAAAAGAAATACCTTGCTAGAATACAATTAGATATTAAACAGGACTTAGCAGAATTAGAAAGGCTTTTTCAAGGGGATACTATTCAATTAGATGCTTATACTTTTTTGGGACGTTATTTGCAGTCAGATTCAATAGCCACAGACCCTATTGTATTAGTCACAAAGTCAGGTAATGCTTTTGGAATCCATTGGTTTGAAGGTAAAAATATAGTTTTTGATGACATGAAATCGTCTGGCAAAACAGGACTCATTACTTCAGATTCTTTAAGAAATAGTATTCAATATTACTACAGATTATTTGATGAAGTCATAAAAGAAGAGAGTGTACACAATAATTCAATCTTAAAATATAATGATAATATTTATCCTTTTTTCGAAACAGGTTCTGGATCAGACATTGGGATGCCGGAAAGGTGGAAAGAAAACTCGAATGAAAAATCATTTTATAAATTTTATAATTCCGTGATAAACCTAGATGAAGACCAAAAAAAAATAATTTCCGATAATTTTGGCTTGACGAAAGCTAACATTTTACTAAATCATAGAGTTCGACTGTTACTACATAAAGAGGGACTAAAGACAATTACGGCTATTGATGCTTATTTAAAACAAGAAAAATAACGAAAGCACAACACCGTATATAATTTATTGCTAGTTCTAGCCTACTTACGAAAATCCTCGCGGATTTTCTATTCGGTTTTTATTTGCTAAATTAGGTGTTTAAACACGCAACAAACCATATACAAAACCGTTGTGCAACATTTGAACAAAGCCTATGAAAAATAAATTTATTCGAATTTTAATTATCATAAACGGAATTTTAATACCGATATTCATTCTTTACATTTTCGGATTATTAGTGATTGAAAAGTATGAGCAACGTCAAAATCAAATAATTGACGATTCGTTCTTTGAGTCAGAAAAACCAAGTGAAATACCTTTCGAAATTAAATATTCCTCACCAATCAAATTACCCAATTCTGATTTTTATTACATCGCAATTGAAAAGGAATTTGAAGACGATTATGGATATCTTGATATAAACATCGAAGATTCAGAAAATATGGTAAGAATGAATACTATGAATATTATCTTTTTGGATGAAAATTTCCAGAACTCGGGAAAACTCTTGCCCGAAAATGCATCTATAAAAAGTATGTTCATTCCTAACCGAAAAACTGAAGATTCTAAAATACTAAAAGGAATAACTCATATATCTTATTTCATAGCTAATTCGGATACAAATGACGACGGAATAATTGACCGATTCGACCAACATTATGTTTATTTATCGGACTTAAATGGACAGAACCTTAATAAGGTCATAGATAAAAAAGTAAAAAATTATCAATGGATAAATAACAACAAAGAATTGCTTTTGACTATTGATAATCCAGAGGAACCGAATAAACTTGAATACGGAATTTACAATATAGATTCTAAAGAAATTAGAGAAACAAAAAACTTCAACCCAACGGAATAAAAAACGTTGCACAACAACGTGTATAATTAATTGCTTTGGTCGTTGCCTATTTGGAAAATTCCTTCGGAATTTTCTCGCGTTCGTTTTTGTTTACTAAATTAGTTGCTGAAACACGCAACTAACCATACACAAAACCGTTGGCAGTAATATAAAAAACACTGCAAACCAGCTAACTATGTTCCTAATACTAATTAATTCTGTATTTTTGAAAATGAAATAATATCAATGCTTAATGAATATAAATTTACTTGAAATAACAACAGATGAGCTTTTAGAAAAGTTTGGAGCAGGGAAGCATAAACCAGGTTCTGGGAGTGCGGCAGCTTTACAAGGAATGATTTCCTCAAAACTTTTAACCACAGTTATTAGTCTTACTAATGTTCCGAAACGTCAAGAGAGGTATAAAAAAGTTCTTCCAACTCTATTGGAAATGGATGCTAAAATCCAAAAGAATATATTTCCTGAGTTAACGCGATTATTTCAAGAAGATGCAATTCAATTCGATAAGGCAATTATTGCAAGAACTGAAAGAGATGAAGAAGAAGATATAATTAAGAGTAATACTTTAGGAATAAAAGCATTAGCTGAACTTAAATTATCAATTGAAATTCCTATTGAGATTACAAAACTTTGTATTGAACTTGCGGAAATATCTGACTATGTCTTCGATAATGCTTTTCAAGGAGCTAGAGGAGATTCACAAGTAGCTCTTAGTGGAGCTGTTGCAGGTATTGCTGGATGTTTATCTATAATACAATTAAACCTATTATCGTTTGGTAGCGATGAATATCCTTGGACATCTAAGATTCTTATTGAGACTAAAGATTTAAAATCAAAATTCAATAAATTAAATGAGATTGCTAGTTCTAAAATAGAGTTGCTAGAAGATGAAGTATTTGCTATATCTAATCTTTATAGAGAGGTTGACCAATTATTAAACAATCTGAAATCAAGAACAAAATTAACCGATGAAGATATTGAAAGTGCCGCATCAAAACTACAAAATCTATTATGGACGCATAAAGGTGTTATTTGGTCAAACAATATCCCAAATCACCCTGTAAAAGTTCTTAAGCCAAATTTAGCGTTAAAAAAAGCCTTAGCTTATAATTATGTTTCTGTTGAAAAATTAGAGATTATTGACGACGACAATGGGAGTTTTGAAACAGCTGGTGTTATCAATCAAAACGAAAAATTTGTACTAATATCAAATAATTTTGACAAGAATACACAAAATTTTACTGCAGCTCACGAGCTAGGGCACGCTCTTCTTCACAAACAAACAGTCCTACACAGAGACAGACCAATAAATGGAATATCGAAAAACGTTAAGCGCAATTTTACTGAACGGCAAGCAGATAAATTCGCAACTTATTTTTTAATGCCATCAAAACTAGTGAAAAAGGAATTTTATGAAATGTTCTCAACTGAAAAATTTATTATCGATGAACAATCATCCTTTAATCTTATAAAGGACTCACCGAGTAAATTGAGAACTGAATGTAGAAATTTACGTGGTCTAGCAATAAAACTAGCATCATCTGAACGTTTTGACAACCAAAGTTTTATTTCAATTGCAAAATTGTTTAATGTTTCGACAATGGCAATGGCAATTAGACTTGAAGAGCTTAATTTAATTGAATTTTAAAAATACTACTGCCAACACCGTATATAATTTATTGCTGGCTTCTCGCCTACTTACGAAAGTCCTCGCGGACTTTCTTGGTCGGTAATTATTTACTAAATTAGTTGCTTAAAACACGCAACAAACCATATACAACAACGTTATCTACAAGCGCAAAAAAATGACTATAGACATTAAAGAACCTCTGGAAACCAAAAAAGTGAAGAGTCTTTTAGATGAAAATGAGACTTTATTATTTGCCTTAACTGAACAGGAATTTAGTAGAGATTATGTTGTTAATCTTCAAAAAGAATTACCTGATTATCTTGTCAGTGAAATTAAGTGGATGAATAAACTTTATATAGTTCCCAGCATTTCTTCTAAAATAGTAATGGAAAATTTAAATGGGTTTTATAAGTGCATTGAACTATTTGACAAGACAGCTCATTACCTTATGAACCTTATGGCTGATACTTTTAACATTAATCTAAACAATTCAAGTGAATTACACGATTTAAAGAGAAATAGAAGTGATAAACAAAGAGGAAATATAAATGATGAGTGGAAATATCATTTTCACGGAAAAGGATGCTCATTTACTAATTCAATTACTGATCAATTCTTAGATGTGCAAATTATCAATGGTCTTGAATATGGAGAATTAGACACATATTATTTAATGAAGTTTATTCAAACAACAGAATCTTTAAAAGAAATGAGTACTGTTTTAAACAATGAATCAAATAATATGAAAAAGGTGATTGAAATATTAAGGCTGAATGATTATTTAGTGGAATTACCAGAAGCACTTGATGATGGTCTAATAATAAATCGGAATAAAAAACCGGTAGATAACACGGTGTATAAAACATAGCTAGTAAGTCCTAAACCGGAAGGTTAGTGTATATTTATAATGTCCGCCAAATTTTTAAATTTGGCTTTTAGAATAGAAAAATTAAAAACAAAACATAAAAATTCGGCTCTGTATTAATCCGAAAAGTAAGCGTCTTTTTATACGCTACGTTTCATACACAAGTCCGTTGTACACAATTTGAGAAAACAATTTGAACAGAGAATTTATAAATATAGAAATACTAGCAGAATTGCATTTATACTCAACCGAAAATGGCGGAAAAGAGCATGGAGTCGGAACAGGTTATAGACCGAATCACGTAATAGAATATTTACCTAATTCAAATGACATTGATACATTTTATATTGGACAAATTGACTTTGAAAAAGACCGAATAAATCCTGGAGAAACCGAAGTCGTAAAAGTGACATTCATTAGACACCAAAAATTAGAAGAAATACTTACCAAGGGAAGAATTTGGTGGATTCACAACGGACCTAGGAAAGTTGGTGAAGCAAAAGTTCTTGAAATAATAATCCCATAAAACTCTTGAATTAAAACCCACATGGAAGTATTATTAGAATCCAAGTATGATTATGAAATGAATAAATGTATTCTAGTGCAAGGAGATATACATTCAGTTTGGGCATATGTAATTGATATAACTGACAATAGAGATGAAATAGAATTTGACGGATTTATATGTTCTCGTGGAACTTTAATTGATGATAGTAATGAAATTGAGGCTTATATAAATCACGATCAAGGTTATGCACCACCATTATTAAGTGAATATAAAAATGAGTATTCTATTATAAATGACCTTGTTGAAAGCGATATAAAAATTGACTGGAAAGACAACATTGTCCGAATTTTTATGAAAGGAACTGAATATTTAAAAATGGATTTGGAAACTAAAATGTCCTATTCTAGAGGAATTTCGAAAAGCGGAGCATATGGAATTCCATTAAAAGAATAAATAAAAACTGTGTACAACACCGTGTATAATTAATTGCTTGGTCACTGCCGACTTACGAACATTCCTTCGGAACGTTCTATCTGTGATTTATTTGCTAAATTAGATGTTTAACCACGCAACTAACCATACACGAACACGTTGTACCTAATTTGAGAAAATGAGAATATTAACAATTATTGCAATTTTTATTGGGTTTTTCAATTCCGCAAATTCTCAACAATATGAATTGAATGAATTAAAGAATTTGTCCGTAAATGATACTCTCTGGATTGATTACAAAACTGGAGGTTGTTTTTCTGGAAATTGGAATAAAGTAATTATTACTAAAAAAGAGCAATATTACGAATACATTCGGATTGAAAATATGACTAAAATCCTTGTGGAATATAAACAAGTTCTCTCTTCACCAAAGCAGATTGACAATTGGTTTCGTAAAAATTTTCAGCAGATTATAAAGCCAGAAAACATATCTAAGGCTAAAGAAAAAAATCACGAACTGAATATCAGTACCTTAATAAAAACAATTGAATATTATAGAAAATGTAATTCGGATTTTGAAGGCGAATATTCTACTATTAAAATCAATTTGAATTCAATCGAAAAAAAAATACAATTATAAGTGCCACATTCATTTGGAATTATAAAAAAACTAGGTACAACACCGTGTATAATTAATTGCTTCATTGAGCCTACTTGCGAATATTCCTTCGGAATATTCACTGGTTCGTAAAAGTTTGCTAAATTAGTTGCTTAACCACGCAACTAATCATACACAAACACGTTGTAACCAATTTGGGAATGAAATACCTAATTATAATATTAACAATTCTATTAACTCTGACTTCTTGCAATCAGGAAAAAGAAAAAGAAAGAGAAACAATTCTATTAGCTGACCGAGAAGCACCTTTGGGCTGGGTTTATTTAAGAATTTATAAGGACAAAACGTTTGAATTTGAATCTCGTGGACTTGAACGTGTTGGAGATATTTACGCTGGAAATGTGGAATTAAAAAATGACACAATTTATTTCAAATATTTAGACTCAATTCCTAAAGCTGGAAACAAAGCAATCTTAACTGAAAAGTTTGTTTCATATTTCAATGGAGATTATCCTGAACGATTAGAAATAAAGAAAAGCATTATAAAAACAAAAAACTAGAAAGCTAAAAACCAGTAATCTCATTAACGGATGATTAAATCACATTATAAGGTACTTTTAATACTTTTTTGTTTAGTCTACGCTTGTAAAAATAAAGGTTCTGGCGTTTTTAGTAGTAGTATTTCTGAATTAATATCTATAGAAAATTCATTTCAATTCTACGAAAATTACGATGGTTATATCATAAAAGAAAATTCCATTACTAAAGAAAAAATTTGGGAACATAAAAAACTTTACAATCTGTCGATTAAAGTTCTAGATTCAGGAAATAGTATATATTATACAACACCAAATACAGTAGTTTCCATTGACAAAATAAATGGAGAAGTCAATTTTATAATAAAAGAAAATTTCACAGGTAGAACCTATGATTTGCTTTCACACAATAACGAAATAATAGCATCTTCTTTGTATGGTTCTTATTCTTTTTCTAAATCTACAGGGCAAATATTATGGTCTTTATTACCTTCCTCATCAACAATTTTAGGTAATCCAAAAATTTTAATAAATAATGATACGCTTTTTGTTGCAGGGAATTTCAAACCAGATATTAAAACCACTTTATTTTCTTTCAACTTAAATAACAAATCAAGAATAAGTGAAATAGATTTACCGAAAACTGTGGTAACAAATTTAGTGCTTGTTCAAAATAATTTAATCTTTGGAGCTGGTCAATCAATTATGGAACGAGAAATTTTCTCTATAAGTAAAGATGATTTGAAACTAAATTGGCAATTGGAACAAAACATTGACCACTCTTCCAGAATTGTTCCTAATAAAGAGAATATTGTTTTCTTTAATTTCAAGAACCAAGTTTTCGAATTGGATACTAAAAGTTTAGTAATAAAAGAAAGATATACATTACCAGATAATTATTTTGAGTTACTTTTCATTAATGACGATAAACTAATTGCATCCAATAACTCATCTTTAGTAATTTATTCCTTACCAAATGATAAAAAAAAGTACTTTAGGAATATTAAAACTGCTGGACCTTGGGTAATAAACAATGAGATTTATTATGCAAACAAGACATCAATAAAAAAATTGGCTGAATTAAAATAAAAAAACTGGTTACAACACCGTGTATAATTAATTGCTAGGTCACTGCCGACTTACGAACATTCCTGCGGAATATTCTATCTGTGATTTATTTGCTAAATTAGTTGCTTAACCACGCAACTAACCATACACAAACACGTTGTACACAAGTTGACCAAATCAAGAAAAACAGTACTTCACTCAATGAAATAGCTCATTTACTAAATCTGACTTTTATTCTTTCGGAATTAAATTTAGTTTCGTTAAAACCAAATACGGAATATGAAATCTTCTGAAAAAAAACTGATTGCTTTATTTGTTTTAATACTTGCTCTTTCTTGTTCTAGCAATAAAAGTATTATAAAGTCTGAACAGAATGAAATTGTTGGGATTTATCGTGACCGATTTACTGACAGAATCGAATTAAAAGCTGATTCAACCTTTATACATAAGTACAGTTTTGACCTTTCATCAAGTTGGACAATAGGAAAATGGAGATTTAGAAATGACACAATATACCTGAACCCTAAACTTATAATGGACACTTTGCAAATTAGAAATTCTGCTAATAAAATAATCAAAGACTCATTAGTTTTATCATCTGACCAAAAATCAAACCGGATTGAATTTAATGAACATATACTTTCGCAAATAACAAGTGGCGGACAAAATAGAACAAAACCACCGAAAAAATTATTCTGGAAAAAAGAAAAACTTTATCGCGTAAAAAGTAACGGAAATCTAGACTTAAGAAGACTAAAACAGTTTTGGACTAGAAAAAAATATAAAACCTACTTCAGAAAAGTAACTGAATAAAAACCTGTGTACAACACCGTGTATAATTAATTGCTTTGTTCTTCCCTACTTGCGAATATTCCTGCGGAATATTCACGGGTTCGTAAAAGTTCACTAATTTAGTTGCTTAACCACGCAACTAACCATACACAAAAACGTTGTGTGTAAGCTAAAAATCAGAACTAACGAATGAAAAAAATCTTGAAATTTAAACATTGGCAACTATTTATTCTGATAGTTCTGACTGCTGCTTGGTCATCACCAAGTCCTTTGCAGGAAATTATCAGATTTATAGGTCTAATTACTTTTCTTATTTGGACTTATGCTATTGGAATTTATGGACAAGAAAAATTGGAATATCTAAAACTTCCGACTTTGGACACGAAACTATTTAAAATTAACATAATTTTATTTCCGATTTTATTAATCGTCTCATTTTTACTTTCGCCTGAACAAACTGTTGAAAATACTCAACCGGAATTTAATACTCAAACGATTTTACTAATGCCGATTACACTCTATATGTTTTTTGCATTCTTTCAAACAATAGTTTTTTCTTGCAAAACACTTGCAATAATTGAACTGAAAAGAGCAGTGAAGTTTTCTGACTATTTAGTGAATTTAATATTAACTTTATTTTTAATAATTGGAGTTTGGATTTTACAACCGAAAATAACAAAACTGATAGCTGAAACTGAAAATAATTGAGTGGAATAAAAAAAAGCCTACACACAACACCGTGTATAATTAATTGCTGGGTTCTTCCCTACTTGCGAAAATTCCTGCGGAATTTTCACGGGTTCGTAAAAGTTTGCTAACTTAGTCGCTAAACCACGCAACTAACCATACACAATCACGTTGCCCACAATATGAAAAAAACCATTTTCACATTAATAATTCTACTCTTAACATTGAGCAGTTGCGCACAAGAAAATAATTGTGCCGAATTTAAAACTGGCGAATTTCGCTATGCTAAAGAAGGAATGCCTGAGAAAATTGTGCGGACTGAAAATATGCAAATCGAGACAAATCCAAATGACAAAATTGTAGTGAAAACCGCAATTGAATGGACTTCGGATTGTGAATATACAATGACTTACAAAGAGATTTTAAATCATCCAAAAGACGTGAGTAGCGTAATTGGAAAGAAAATTTATTGCGAAATTGTGGAAACGAATGGAAATCGAGTAAAAGTTCACGCAAAGAGCGATACAATGGATGAAGTTTTGGAATTTATAAAAACAGATTAAGAAAACGTGAAAAGGATTTTATATTTAATATTATGCTTAACTTTAAGTTCGTGCTTTATGTTTAAAGATGACGGAATTGAAGTAAAAATAAAAAACAACACAAACGAACCGATAACGAATGTTGAATTCACAACGACTGAAAGAATTGAAATAATAAAAATTGACCGAATAGAACCAAATAAAAGTGCGACTGAATTTTTATCAATGAAGAAGAATAAGGCTGATGGAGCATATTCACTTACTTTTAATCGTGCGAATGGAAAAAAGGAAATTAGTGGTGGCGGATATTATACAAATGGAGGTTCACTTGACCATTGGGTAGATTTTGAGATTGAGAATGATACAATAATTGTGAAATTTGACGCACCAATATACTGAAAAAATACTGTGGGCAACAACGTATATAGCTCATAGCTAATAAGTTGCTTAATCGAAATTAAGGCGTATTTGGAAAGTCGCCAAATTTTTAAATTTGACGATTTCCAATAAAAAAGATAAATAGTAAAATTTAAAAATCTGGCTTGTGCTCAACCGAATAGTTATCACTATTTTACACGCTACGAGCCATATACACGACCGTTGCCAGTAATTTGACCAAACCGAAAACATTGATATTTATTGATTAAATGAAAAACCACTTTTTAGTTTATTTTATTGCCATTTCCACTCTTTTCTCTTGTAATAATCAACAAGAAGAATTGAATGAAATGAACTCATTTTTAAAAACGAATTATGAATTCAGCAATAGAATTTTAGACTCGAACAGAGCAGATTATTATACCTTAATTCAAGAAAAACCTTCGCTAAAGATTGAGGAACTAAATCAGTTGGATTCACAACTTGATAAATTGATTTTCAAAATAGACAATGCGATTTTAAATAAAGAATTTGATTTGGAAAAGACAATCGCAGAATCAAACCACATCTTGCGTGAACTTAAAAAAATCGTAAAACATATAGAAGATTATTCATTTCAAGAATTTGAACAACCAAAAACAAATTCAAATGAGTTGGTTCTAAATTATTTAAAGAACAGACTTGTAATTGCAACGATTAATGCTTTTGAATATGCAAATGGTTTTACTTCTACAGAACCTAAATTTGAAAGAGCAGTTGATAGCATTATTACAAGTAAAACTGAAAACGGAATTAAACTTACTTTGACCTCGAAGTTTGGACAATCAATAACTGAAAATAGACACGTTGTAATAAACAGTATTAAGTTCAATGGACAGGAAAAAAAGGTTTATTTCAAATTAAAAGACAACTATTCTTTTGCTGATATTGAATTTGATTCATTACAAAGTGGAACATATAAAATAGATGGTCTTTTAAAATTCTACGGAAGATATGGAGAAGTAGAATCTTGGTTTGAAAGAGAATTTATAGTGGAATAAAAACTACTGGCAACACCGTGTATAATTAATTGCTATGTCCTAGCCTACTTGCGAAAATTCCTGCGGAATTTTCACGGGTACGTAAATGTTTACTAACTTAGTTGCTTAACCACGCAACTAACCATACACAAACACGTTAGCCGCAATTCATTCGTGCATTTTCTCCTAGTTTATTTTTTGGAGATTTTTTTTTTGATTTTTAAGACAGATAAATCAGAAAAACTGAACATATAAAAATAAATGTTTACATCAGGCTGAATATCAAAATCTTAAATGCAAAAAAATCGAGCGAGTATCACATATAGTTCTTTACGTTAGATTTTTTGCTGGGAAATTCCTGACCTTTTACTATCTTTAGTCTATCAACCATGAAAAATAGAACTGTTATTCGCTACATAACAATAACTTAACTGCTGTGCGCAAGCCCAAAAACACATCAATAAATATTCAAATACGGACATAAAATAATTCAATTAAAAATAAATACTAATTTTAACTCTAACGGAAAACCCTCTAATTTGAAATGGAAAATTCCAAGTCGAAAATAATTAAAGAAATTGCACAAGAATTAGATTGCGGAAATAATTGTTACTACAACTCTAAAACTGACGAAATAATAGCTATTCCTAATTTTTCAAACTTCCCGGATGAAGATGAATTTCGAGAATGTTTTAAAGCGGACTTAAAAGCAGTTCAGAAAAACAAAACGCATTTAATAAAAATTGAGGTTTTAGAAAGTTTTGAGTCTTTTAAAATAATGGAACAATTTATAGAGCAAATTGATGACGTTGTATTTAAAACGAAATTGAAAACGATTTTAGAAAATAAAAATCCATTTAAGAACTTTAAAAATTCAATTGATACCTCGGGTTTTAGGCAAGATTGGTTCGATTTTAAAAAATTAGAATTGGAAAAAATAGTAGAAACGCAATTAAATAGAAAAAATCCAGCGCACAACATCGTATAAAAAAATTGCTGTTTTATGTTTTATAAATGTTAGATATTGAAACACCTAACTAAGCACGGAAAAACACGATAGCAGTAGTGCAGTTAGTATTTTTACATATTTTTTTAATTCTATCTTCAATAAGATAAAAATTTTAATATTACGCCATGTTCCAGTAATTTATAGCATTTATTCTTTATAATAATCTTCATATACAAAGTGCTTTTTTTGTTATTATGCGTCAAACAAACGTTTGTTTAACGCTAAATCACATCATATACTCTATTTTGAGTTTTTAATTTTCGCTAAATTCACATTGAAAACTGTTTCTAAAAGATATTGATCTACTTCGGCTTCCTTAATGACTAATAATCTTGATTTCTTTTTTTTGGTTTTAAGAATATCTGCTTTACCTTTTCGAACAATAGATGGTTTAAGTTCTGATATTTCTTCTTTATTATCATCTTTATTGATATCATAAAGACTATTCTTAAATACACGTTCAACCTCAAACCATGATTTCCCATCACCAAAATGACTTTTTAACTCTGCTTGATGATTTAATAATACTTGATTCTGGAGTTTTAGATAAACTTGTACTTCAGCATTATAATTAATCACATGAATTTTAGCTTCTCTTTCAACAATTTCCGTCGTATTTATCCAAGTACTCAACTCTTTAAAATAATCATCTATTAAGTAATTAAAAGCAGACTTATCTAATTTAGTTCTTAGATCTAATAGTTCAAAAATATTAGATTTAAGAAGTTTCTCTTTATTCAAAATTTGAAGAAGTTCTGTGTTATTAAAGAAAGGTTTTGTCTCACCAGCTGCATTAGTTATAAATAATGTATTAAGCAAACCTAAGGCTTCTAATTCACCAAAATCCTTATTCATAACTTCTTCTAAAATATTTCTTGGGAGAAAGAAAATTATTGGTTCCCTAATCGTCAAAATGAGTTTCTGCATATCTTTATGTAGCGCCATATTTATAATAAATTAGAATAATCCTCAGGCAATTGCGCATCGATATCTCTTAGATACTTTTCTAACGCAGTCATGGTTGTATGTCCTGTTATCTCCATAAGCTCGCTCTTTGCATTATATGGTGATGAATTCTTCACCATGCCTCTGTATAGTTTAGTGATAAATGTATGCCTAAAACTATACAGTCCATAATTTTCATTATATCCAAAATGGTCTTTAACAATCGTTTTAAAACGATTACTAAAGTAATTCCTTCGATTAATCAGTTCTGTATCCCAATGACCACATAATTTATCTGGTGTAAACAGTAATAATTCACCATCCATTTTTGATAAATCTGGTAATTCTTTAAATAGTTTATCAGGAATAATTTTTGTCTTTAAAATCTTGTTTTTGGCTTGAACTTGAAGTTTTTTTTCTTCTAAATTTATATCCTTTACTCTTAATCGACATACCTCTATTGGTCTCAAAAGATTATAAGAAACAAATTTTATATAAAGTAGCAATAATTGATCATTAACCTCTAAATATTCAAATATTGCTTCCTGTTCTTTAATAGAATAGGTTTTATTTCGTTTCGGTTGCGTTTTAATAGATTTAATTTGAGAGATAAAATTCTTCTCAATGATTTCATTATCCTCAAGAATTTGAAATATGCTACTAAAAACTGTTCTATAATTATTACGATTTCTTGCTGATGTTTTTAATTGTATATAATTTAAAAATTCAACAACCATTTTCTTACTTATTTGGTTGCAATAAATTATATCTTTATTGTTAGCCTTCAACCATTTCTTTAATTGGTTGATTCTACTTTTATAATCATTTAAAGTGGTTTTACTAACAATATTTATCTTCAACAGTAGAGCTCTATCAAGGGCTTCATCTATTGTATGTCCTTTAGCTGTTGCCAATTCGTCTACTACAGTTTTCTTTTTTAAACCTTCAACCAAAACCGTTTTTGGTTGAGAATTTGGTTGGTAAATATCAACCGCATCAAATTTCGGTTGCTGAGAATCTAAAACTGTTTGATTCATATTCTGTTTTGGTTGCAGAATGGTTGCTTTTTGAGAAATCACCTTAAGTTTCTCACTATGAAACTTTGTATTATCTTCAAATGGATTATATCCCTCTTTTAAAAGTTTGAGCAATCTCCTTTTGTAAAGGTTCAAAACGGAATAACGTGACTCTTTAGTTTTAAAGCGGTGAGCTTTTCCGTAAATATTTTTCATTCTCTTGAGCTTACCCGTTCGAGGATTGCGATAAGAGAAGTAAATGTACCAACGCTTACTCAGGTCACCTTTAGCATCAAAGATTTTTGGTGTAGAAAATTTTGTTTTGTGTTCCAAATCGTGTTCATTTTGACAGTCTAAGGTAACCAATTCATAAATACTTTGCATAAAAAAACGGTTTAGAGTGAACTAAACCGTTGATTTTAGAGTGATTTACACTTAGTAGCGGGAACTGGACTCGAACCAGTGACCTTCGGGTTATGAGTTTGATATTTTTACCAAAAAGCAACCTTTTTTAACCTTTCCGCTATAAAATCGTGTACTGTATTGTGTACTCTGATTAATAGTTAATTTTCAAATATAACAACTAATTCATAATAACATTCCTTTGAAAAATTTTTTCTTCACTTTAAATCTCAAACAGATATAAACCGCCTTCTAAATGATTAATGTCAACCTCACTTGGTATATCCTCATAAGACATTATTAATTGAAATAGATTATTATAAATTTTTAAAGAGCCTTCATAGTTTATTGCAACAATATTTATTCTTCCATTACTTGGGTTTGGATAAAGTCTAAATACTTTTAAATTATCATTATTAGATAATGTTTCAAAAAAGAACTCTTCAGTTCATACAGAGCTACAATTATTATAAATGTCTTTAAATTAAAAATGTATATAATTGGTAGAATTGTTCGTTAAGCCAGATATGTTTACGTCTTCTTAAAACATATAATTTACCTCAAAATTTTAGTTGTCAACAAAATTTAGATCGACTAAAAATAATATTATATATAAATCTCACCAACAGAATTTAACTCACTCGTTTTATTAGCAATACATCTTACACGTGTTAATAAGACAATTTATTTTGATGTTATTTCCACCAAAATTATTAAAACGGTAAATCATTATCTATAAAAGTTTGTGTTGGTGGTTGCATAATATATTTTTGAACATTTGGCAACTTATACTTTAACTCATCATCAGTCAATTTCATAATGAAAGACCTTGCTCTGTCTCTGACTAAGTTGTTATTTTTATCATATTTATCCAACGTTTTATATCTTGACTCTAAAACTTTTTGGAAAACAGTTTCTGAAATTAAATTTCCATTACACTTAAAACAAATTCCATTATCATAATACCAATATTGAGGGATATACCCCATACCACCACATCTATTGCAGATTGGATTTGCACTCGACACTTCATTTTTATTATACTCATCTCCATAGACTGGTATAGTTTTATTTAAATGTCTTTTTGAATGACATTCAGCGCACAAGGTTACAAGTGCTTCATCATTGAGATTCCATGGAAGTTTATCTTTAACGTAATAGTTGTGATGCACATGATTATAACTACCTCGACACCCACAATCTCTACATTTATAACAGTCTCTTAATAATATTCTAAGTCTTTTATATCGCCATTCAAAAGACAAAAGCAAATCACCATAATTGATATTATTTGGTTCTTTTTTAATTAATAAATCTGATACTGATAAACTTCTTTCCAGATAATTTAAGGTTTCTCCCTTCCAATTATCAAACTTATACTTATCATTATTGCTTTTATAATTTTGAATATTTAAACTGTTTTTTGAAGCTCTTAAAACAACAGAATTGTGTGTTTTTTCATTCCTTTGGGATTCATTATGAACTCTTTCATAATATCTATTATCTATCGATGTTTTTTTTTCTCTTCCTAAACCTCGAGATTCATTTGAATTTAACTTCATTACCAATGCAACAATACCTGCAAACACTAATAATCCTAAAATCACAATCATAATGTACTATTTAAATAAATTTTAAACAAAATATAGTATTCATGTAAAACAATACACTAAGTCATTTTAAAAACTAACTGAAGAAATGAAATCATTGCAAGAATAATTAATATCACAATTACGTGATTAGCATAATTCTTAGGCTCTTCTTCCATCTTTTAAATTTAAGAAAAATCAAACAATCCAATTAGTATAAATTTTACACCAAAATTTAACTTATTATACCTAGTTCCTTCAAAATATCTCGCTTCATTTTACTTAGAGGTCTTTTAATAAAGTTTTTTTCTTCAACATGAGTGCCGAATGCAAGTCTATATAATTCTTCCATTGAGACATTATTATCGACTGTTGATAGTAAACCTTTAAGTTTTAGCAAGTAATCGACAGAGTAGAGTTTTCTGAGGCGCACCAAGTCATGAATTTCATCAGTATGAGTTTCATAAATCTCTTCTAGTTTAAATGCGATTATTGTATTATGCTCTTTAGAAGGAAAAGGCCTCTTAATATGGAAACAGTATTTGTTTATACTCTCTATCCAATAACTAAAACTAATATCTGTATTCTCTGGTAAATATGGATGAAGATAATCCCTTGTATTCATTATCGTGGTTGTCTTTGTACTACTATTGCATATATGGCAACTTGGTATGAGATTATAAAATGATAATGCTAATAATGGATAAGTTTCCTTTGGAAACCAATGATCAAATTCTGGTCTGGTTACTTTTTTAGGTTTTATTACTGTCTTAGTATAAACCCTATTGCAATAAACGCATGTATTAACATTTAAATTTTCAGCCAAATCATATGTTGAATACAAGGTTTTTTTATTAGCGAATGCACCAGTATACTTAAAAATAGAGTTTATTTCATTTACTACAGTAATATACTTTGCGAGCAACCGTTTTTCAGGATTTAACCTGTTTCTAGCCCATTTTTTTTTAATTCTTAAATAATCCTCCCATTCAGCAATATTTAAAGTGCTAATAGTCCTTAACCAATCCTGATGATGTCCATCTAATCTATCTGGCAAATCGGTTAAAATTCTTCTAATTCTAAATTCATTTAAAAAGTCTTTCAACTCACCATTAGGCAAGTCATCAACCCTTTCTAATACAATTGGCAATATCTTATCAGCATGGCTATTCTTTGCTGAAACTATTTTAGGATTATATGGATCTAGAAATATCATTTTTTATGATTTCTTCTCAAGATATCTCTTAAATAATTTGTTTGTTTTTCGATCATATCATTTATAAATACTTCATCCACTTCAATATCACTTAGCATTTCAACCAATTTATTTCTTAACACAGGCTCTTCGATTAATTTAATAATTTTTTTTACATCTGTAAATTCGTCTATATTATAATCACCATTCTTGTCTCTGTTACTATTAATCCATTTTATCACCCATTTAATTTTAGAATTTGCAAAATCGCCAATGAGAAGATTGTCAAGGAAAAAAGAGTGTCCTAATAGATCATTAACGTTTGCAGCAAATGTAGCACTTGGCCTTAATTGGTTATCTAGTCCTAATATTCTATTATTTACTTCTGAATGCAAGTAAATCACATTGGTATTAGGAATATCACTTAATGAAAGAGGATCATGTGTCGTAAATACTATTTGCACTTTAGCACCTAATTCCTTAAAGAAATCTATAGAAAACTCAATAACTGTATTAACAAACGACCTCTTCCATGACGGATGGTACCCTAAATCAGCCTCATCTAAAAATAACAAATAATAATCTTCTTTTTTTATGGTTTGAATATCTAGTATATGCCTTGAAAAAAAATCGTAGAGTCTACTATACAAGTTCAACATAGCTGTTTCCCCTGAGCTTAATCTGCGTTCTGCAAACTCTGGACTAACAAAATGCTGTAATTCACTTACGGAATCAAAAATATTTTTATCACCATTTTCAGTTGCCAAATAATATTTTGGCAAAGCAGCTAATAGACTCTCGTTTAAGTCTAATAATTCATTCAAGTTGCTTTCCTCAAATAAAATGAAATTTTTACCCCAATTTAAATGTAGTATTACATCTTCGCCATATTCTAAATTGTCAATATAATTGTTTAAATAGTATAAAATAGCTAAAACCTCTTTATCTGGCAGAGGATGCTTTCCTCCTTTTGAATAATGGTAATTTCTTAACCAATACTCAAACTTTACAGTTGCTGACAAATTAGAGTTGATAATTTCTTTTGCCTCTTCCCGATTATCAAAATGTCCTTCTTGTAAATAGAAATTACTTTTCTCCATCAGTCTTATCAACAAACAAAAAAGATCCATCAAAATTATATTCTTGAATAAATTTTTATGAAGTTCATAGCGTTCAACATCTGTAGCAACGGATCTATTGATTGAATCATATTCAGACTGAATCTGACTAAACAAACGAAATAAAAAGTCTCTAAAATCATCAGGTGTCTCGTCAAAGTCTATACCTCTTTCTGAAGTCTTTATTTTATGTCTAATAAATACAACCTTATATAAATTGTCATTTAATAATCCATATTGAGCAATTACTTTCTTTGCAAATTTAGATTTCTGAAACTTTATAAATCTTTTATAATCTGCACGCTTTAATCTTTCAGAGATTACAACTTTAGTATTAGCATCATAAGTTGAGTCTATGTTTACTAAATCTTCACGCAGGTAACGATCTGCACTAATATCTATTCCCGAAGCTCTTATTTTATGATCTAAGTATGGTGAATAATATATAGTCCCTATTTCTTTTTTAAGAGGTTTAGGTGTAAAACCGATGTGAGAAATAGGAATTGTCCATCTATAATTATTGATATATACATTTCTATCTCTATCCTCCCAAATTGTAAAACCTGTGGTATAATTTCCATTTAATAGATCAATTACTTTATATATTAATGAAGTTTTTCCACTTCCATTATTGCCAACAATAGCAGAAATATTAGTTACTGTATTACTTAAATCAAACAGATTATCTACAAAGATTTCATTCTTTGCTGCATTAATTCTACATCTACCATTTCCAACTTTAATATCATAATAATTAAAACCCCCTAAATTAATAGTTAAATCACCATTATCTGAATCCTGATCTTCAATAAAAACTGCTGCTAATCTCATACTATTATTAAAATCTTAAAATATTATTAAACACGCAATCTAATGGCATCTTCTATAATTTATATATCATTTTATCTTTAGCATATAAGTATGTTCTACCTGTTGGCTTTTTACATACTTTCACATTTTCTGTTCTAAACTTTGTACCGATTGGATGTGCTTTGCGTTCTTTACTACTGCACTCGATTACAATATTAGTAGGTAATCCTTGATTTGATAATGGTCTTACTCTAATACGACCTGTTTCTGGGTCTAAAAAACTTTCGCATTTAATGTTATCGTGGTAATTACCTAAAATTAAATCCATGCTATCTTTGAATTATTAATTGTAAACACAACTCTATTAGCTTTATAAGCTTTGTTTTGTTTGGCACATGGAATTAGTTGACGAGATTCCATATCTTTCAGTAAATCCATAAAACGCCCATATTGCGGAATAGAATCTACATTTTTCACATAACACAACCTATATTTTCCTTTGTTCTCTAAATAGAAATCCCACTCATTTTTGGTCAATTGAAATTCATTTAAATCAGAAGCTGATCCTTTGCACTCATAATAAAATGTGTCTTTATCATTTTCCACTAAAAAATCATAAGGCTTACCTTGCTCTCCATTTTCGTTTAACCAAGTCACTTTAATAGAATCACGCTTAAAAAGCTCTTGCAATTTTTCATATAAATACTCTTCAGCTGAACGACCAATGCGTTCATTATGTATTTTGTTTTCTACTACTACAACATCATCCTCAATTTGATCATTAGAGTGTAAAAGGCTCAAAATATTGTTTAATTGACTAGATATATATTCTAAAGATGTTGTGTTTTTATGCACTTGCTTTTCTAAAACAGTTGAGTCAGTTTCTGCGGCTGCTGCTTTTTCTTCTGCTAGTACCTTTTTGTCTTCAACAATTTTTTCTCTCCCTTCTATTTTAGGTTTTTCAATTATGCTGATTGCTGCAATAGATTGGGTTTCTTTTATATTATCATCTAAAGCCTTAGCTACTATTGTGGTATTTAATTTAGACAACAGCACATTTAATGCATCCTTATCATAATTTAAAGCCTTTAAATTGGTATAAATACCACCTGTTTTTTCTGCTAAATTTTTAGATTTCTTTAAAGCCACATCGTCTTGAGCTATACCGATAAAATGAATTGTACAGTCCTTCTTTTTCTCTTTTATTAGGCTTAAAATTTCTTCGTCAAAATTTTCTTTATCATTAGCATCACCATCACTTAAAATCAAAATATTCAGTTTATTAACTGGTTTATGTATAGTTACAGATAAAGCCCACCATAGTGGTGTACCTCCAATTTCAGGGTTTTTAATTGAATTAACTGCAGTAATAATTGATTCTTTATTGTAACCATCTTTGTAAACTGGGTGTAACTTGTGTGGCATAGGATAATACCATACATATTCTTTAACACCTTCTTTATTTACTTCCCATTTATAACTTTTTTTTCTATTTCCCTTTGCGTCGAAATTATAGCTATTTCGGAATGAAGAAATTTCTAATATTTCAACAAAAGACAAATTATTGAGAAGCGATTCAATTAATATTTTTTTTACTAAATCTGTACGTGTGCTTTTTTGATCTGGCAATAAATATTCATCTTCATGTTCTTTGCTTCCTTTCATAAAACCCATACTACCAGAAGCATCAATAAGTATTTCAAAATGTGTTTCCATAGTTTTGGTATTAATTACGCTTAGACTTGTCTCTTATCACTTGTTGTAATTCCAAACAAAACGATCTAAAATTTGGAATTAAATCCTTTAAAAACTCATGATTCAAAAGAAATTCATTGTCCTCTGCCAAACTTAAGTTCTTATTATTATCAATGTATCGCGTTACATATTTATTACCTTCTTCAAGGTATCCGAAATTATGAGTAATATTATTTCTTATAGATTGCAAACACATTAAGTCGCTCCACTGCTTTTCTAAAATTTCATTTGATTCTAGATTTGCTTCATTAGTTAAATAATATTTAATGCTTAATAGTAAACTTGGTTTTACTTTTTTAAATGGTTTGTTTAATTCAAATAAGGTATTTACTCTATCACATAGATTTTTTAGTGTTTTTTCAAACATGCTCATAATTAATACCAAAGTTGAGTGCCTATTCATATTAGGAAAAACATTAGTCATAATTTCTTCTGCATTAAACGTATCACCATCAATTAGTCTAAAATGAGTAGAAATACTCGCACCGTGTTCATATTCTTCTATTTCTACCTGTTTATATTTGTGATATTCAGTAATAGCAAAGCTATTTGATATTTCACACTGCTCTATAAAAGCTTCTATTAAATCAATACCAGCCGCAACATTTTGATCATACCAATTATAAGTGCCACCAACTATAAATTCTCTTTCCTCCGACATACTAATTCACTATTAAAAAAGATTATACTCAACATTGTCACTATAATCATTAATTATTGCAAACTCTTTTTTGTAAGTAGAATTATCAAAAGACTTACCCGTAGCATTAAATGACTTAAAAATAAGTCTAGTAAGTTTAGTTTCTAATTCTATAGGTAACATTAAGTATTCTAAAGTGTCATATTCATCACTCATTGTTTTATACCCTTGAAGCCCAACATTACCATTATTACTTTTTAATTGATCTGTAAGAAATGCCTTGAAGTATTTAGAACCATTACTATGGTAAATAATACCAATTATAGCTTTCTCCTCAGTTAATAAAATTCGATTTATAGTATTACCTCCATAAATGCCATTTTGGTAAAGTTTACGTTTCTTTTTAAATAATTCTGAAACCTTTATTCTATTGATATAGCCTGATTCATTATAACAAATAAGTAAGTAACCGTTTTTACAACTTTTACCGATTCCCATTTGATAATCAAAACCTTTAACAGCATTGCCTGTTAAATTATATTCTCCATTAGTTCTTAAATTAAAATATTTTAAAGCTTTTTCTTTTGTCTGTTTTTTATTTTCAGCCCTACCCTTAATTCGGTTTTTAGGCTCTTTTTGTGGATCTTTTGGAATACTCTCTTCGCCTGCAAAGAAACCTTCTTGTTTCTTTTTTATTTCTTCTATACGTTTTCTTGATACTTTTTTACCTAATTGAACTTTTCTTGCTCTTTGAAAAACAGTGTCTTTATATGCTTCCAATTTTTCAAACACTTCATCCTTTTCTAAATAACTCAATACTGTTAAACCGCCTATTTGGTTTAAAGTTTTTATCATTTGCTGTGCAATTGCTTCTGAACCAATTCTTCTACCATCTAGTTCTGCATCTTTATATTTATGGTAAAAATCTAAAGCCGCTTGTAGTACTTTTCTATCTCTGATCAACTGATATGACCCAATGTTTTTATCCCTTAAGTTTCTTTCTGAAAGAAAAATTTTGCTGTAGTAATATTTATCAGCAAGGGTTTCATCTACTGTTAATTGAATTGCCCACCATAAACCTGCAATTGGCGACTTCATTAAGCTATTCTGAGATGGCTCAAGGGACAAGAAAAACCTTTCTATATCATTTTTCAAACCCTGATCATCTTCAGTCTCATCATCATCCAATTTCTGAATCCAACGCTCTTTTATGTAGCTAAAAAAAGAATCGAGATTAAGGTATAACCAATACAAATTATTAGATGCTTGGTTTGAATTTATGGGAAGTGCTTCATATAAAATTTTTGCTAACGAAAATTCATCTTTAGGATTGTTTTTATATGACCTATAAAATTGATCTACTGCTTCCTCATTTAAAACAGGATAACTAGAATCATCCTCTAAGTCTACTAAACGAAAATCGAAGGTCTCGTTTTTATATTTAGCTAAAAAGTCATCTAGCGCTTCGTAGTTCTTAAATTCATCTCTTAATAATGAAAGACTTTCTGTTGTAAATATCTTACTCATCTTGGTTTTGTTTTTCTTCAGCTATTAAATAATCTATTAACTTAATACTTGGCTTTTCTAACAAATCTTGTACAAATCGTAAATGATCCGTTTCCTGAGGGTAATCCTCATCACTACCTGAGAATTTTCTCCATCGATTCAACAACTCCTTGTACCATATTAAATTATCTCTTTTTGAGTTTCCCTTTAACTCCTTGCAAGCTTCTAGCAAAGCAATTTGTGCAAATTGAGAGGTAAGCACCTTTTTAATTAATAATGAGTTTTGTTTCTTTAACAAAAACTCATATTGCTTCTTCGGAATTTTTATTTTTATTGTGTGATCTGAAGTTGATATAAATAATTCATTACTCTCTGAAGTTTCAAATGAAATCAATCCTGTACTCCTATTATCAATGTCTTTTTTAAAAGAGCCAAAATGTGCAATTGGCATCCCTTTTTGCAAAATTTGTGAATCCCATTCAAATTCTTTGTTAGAAACTAATAACACATCAACTGTAAAATTTAAGCTTACTTTATCTCTTGGGATAGTAATAATGAGTTTTAAATCGTCACTTGTTGCAAATACTTTTCTATACATTGTTGCTGAACAGTTGATTTCAGCAATAATATCAATATTATCATTTACATCAGTAAATTTATCATCCATAATATAGTAATCTGGCAAATTCACTTCGTACTTAAAGTAATCTATCTCATGAGGTAAATCCACAAGGTTAATCGTAGTTACATCTACATCATATGGGAAATTTGTAGTTTGCTTCATAAGCTTATTTGTTTAAAGTTGTAATTGAAGGAGCGACTAAGTAAGGGCAATCTAACTCAATAGTATTCACAATGTTTTCTCCTTTCTTTACATCTAATTCTAAAGTATTACCTTCAATACTACCATTGGAAGCATTGATAATATTAATAACATCCTTACTTGAATCAGTTCCAATACTAATTTTAAATCTTTGATTATTTGCTGCTTTTTTTGAATTGAATTTAAGCCGATAAACATATTTACCATTACTATAAATTGCCTTAAAAGAATGCTTTCCAATTAAACGATCTTTTGTATCTTCTGAAGGTTCTGGCTTTATTCTATCACCATCCTTCTTTTGCTTACTAACTATATTTCCTCCAGAAAAACTAAAAAGATTATCTAGCGCATCGATATTAAAAGAGCTTTGATTCCCTAAACCAGAATACAGTATATATTTTTCTCTAATGAACTCTTTAATCTCACCTAAAGTTATTTTTGCTTGTTCTGTAACGCTGTGATTTAAGTTAGGGTTCCATGTATCGTGTGCATCATTTTCTATGTTTTTTAAAAATGCATTTCCCTCTGTATTATCACATAAAAAAATACCTGCAAAACCAGCATCTAGATCATTTTCTTTAAAAATCAACATTTTTGTTTGCCTAAATCTTGCAACTGCTCCTAAATTGTACGCTTCATTTTTATGTAACCACAATTTACAATTACCAATATTTGCAATGTGTTTTGTATAAGTTGTTCCATTTTTATAAACTTCAAAAAATGATCTTGGGTTTTGTTTATTACCTGATTTATAATCTCTATAATCTCGAAAATAAAAATTAATATAACCTTCAATCCTCTCTGCATTTATAGTTTCATCCTCTACTCTTACAATTAATTGTTCTTCTGCAATAGCAAACCAATAATTTCGTAAAACCTCACGAATTACTTCTCCTCTAAAATCTGCAATATCCCAAAACCCTATGACAAAAACTGAAGTTCCTTTTTTATCGCGTTGAAATAGTGATGGAATTTCTGAGTTTTGTTTTACAGAAAGATCTCCATAAAACCCTTTGTAATTATATTGCGTGCCAACATCAAAAGGACTAACGTGATTTGAAAGTTTTGCTGCACCACGATATCTGTTGCCTTCTTCATTTTTTGTAGAAACCAACATAGTGCGTAAATAAGAACTTGCATAATAAGCTGCTTTACCTACGCCTTTACTACCTTGAGAACCTGATGTAGCTTTTGTAGATTTAAATATACCTTGTGTTAAACTTTGAAAGGGTTTTGACCCCATACCTGTTGTATTGTAATCGGAAATTTCTAAATAGGAATATGAATCTTTAGAAAAAGCTTCTATATGACGCTGTATTTCCTCATTTTCTGCTTCGTCATTCTCAAAATTTACACAAGCTTTTATATGATCTTCTATTGCACTAAAATTTGGCAACCCAGACTTTTTAATAGAACCAGTTTTAATAACGACTTCCACTTGAGTTTGTTCATTGTCTATATCTAAAGCATCACAAGAATTTTGAATAGCTTCTCTTACGATAGATTTAGCTGGATTTATACCAAATTTCTCAATGTCATTGTCTTTAAAACCAACAATATCATTAAGTTCTGTATGTTCTGCAAATTGCCATTTTATACTCATATCTGTCTTCTTCTTATTAGAGATTTCACCAACTATAAATTCTATATAGCTAGACTTATTAAACATCTATTTTGTCTCAAAAACTTCTAATACTTTATCTCTTTTATCAATCGTAATCTCCCCACTCAAAAAGAGTGTCTTTTCTGCTTACCTCATTTCCTTTTATATAAGCTTCAAAGTGTTTTCTTGGACTTTCAGGGATAGTAATTCTATCCACTGGAATATTATGAATCATTCTATAAGTAGTAAGATAATTAGTGTTACGTGGTTTTATACTATTCCAATCTTTACCAAAACCAATTCTATAATTTAGATACAGTAGATGTTGTTCTGAATTAGAAAGCTGCGCTCTTAAAATTTTTAAGTAATTTCTAGCTACATAATAATCTTTTGTACCGTATCCCCCTGCATATTTAGTTGTAACCATTTTAACTATGGCATACAGATTTCTATAATAATGAGATAGCCTTGATTCATGTCCTTCAAAAGGATAAAAACTAAATTGATGTGAACTTTGCCTATTTGTTACTCCTAATTTGTGCCTCTCATAAAACTTCCCTTGAATTTTAATTAATTTTAAAGTTACATTAGTATCTAACATCTGAAAACAAACTCGCAAAGAAGCTTGTTCAGAGCCTAATCCAAAAAAGAAGATTCTATAGGCATAATTTAATAGATACTCATAAATATTTGGATAATTAGAAATATCCTTTCCTAAATATTTATTTGATTCTTCTATTACAACTTGAATTATTGATTCTAATTCCCTAACCATTCCATGAAACAACTTTCTACCTTCCACGGATCTAAAAACCTCAGAAGAGATTAATTTTTTATCAGGTATAATTTTTTTATCGATTCCTATTGCAAATTCTTGCGAGGTAACGTGATCAAAAAATGTTACTTTCATTTCATTGATATTATCTTTATGAAGATCTAACATTTTATAAAACTGAGATTCAAATTGTTGAATTTTAAATTGTTCTTGAACTTGAAGGTTTGCTAGATATTGAATATAGAATGCTAAAAAAGTTAATAGTGCTGCAACTACTCCTATGATTGGATTTAAAAATCCGCCTACTAAATCTCCGATAGGTCCTAAATTTTTGAAATCATAATTATTAGTAAGAAAAGCAGGAAGTAATAAGAATAAGCCTCCGAATACTGCTAAAGCTATAAATAAAAAACTTAATTTAGTGTAGTACTTTACTAAATAAGAATCAATTTGTTCTTTAACGATTTTATTTTCAGATATTCTCATATTTACTTTTTAATCAATATCATATTAATACTATCATATCTATAGCCCACAATCTCGCCTGACAATACCAATTGAATAACTTTATCAATTATAGGCAAAGGCACAACAAACCATTCTCTTGGTGTTATTCTTCTTCCTTTATCGTCATATATATCAATGTTTAAACATACTTCTGCGAAAAAGCGATGTATTAAGTGTTCAAACTTTTGAGTATTCATATTATAACATTTATAACCATCTACAATAACAACGTCAGACATTAAATATGTAGGTTCTTTGGAAGCATTTTTAATACGCTCTTGAACAGGTACTGTTGAAAACCCAATTTTATATAAATTCTCAATAGAAGATATTTTTGGATTAATAGATTTTGATTTTAGAATATAAATCCATCCAGATTCTGAATCTTCTTCATTTACAGAATTTACATTATTAAACAACTTTTTATCGATTTCAGTTTCAGTATGAGATACAATTCTACCATCATTATCCTTGTGTAAAAGCGCTTTGTCTAACGAACGATACTTCATGTTACTAAACGTACCATTTTCAAAAACAATACGAGTACGACCATCTTTACGTAACCTGTTACCTGATGGTAATGTTACATTCTCTGTTTCAATATTTGCTTCTTCCAAAAAGAGCAACATACCATTTAAAATATAATAAGAACCTGCCTCTAAATTAGAGCCAGCTTTTGCGTAAGATGATAAGCTACGTTTACCATCTTTCAATTCTTTATGTACTTTTTTAAATTGTGTTTCATAAGGTACAAAATCTTCATTTTTCATTGCTTTTCGTTGAGCAACAAAATCAGAATCTGCTCTTTCTGAAGAATGCTTTACATGTTTCAATTTAAAAATAGATTGAGTCTCATCTGTATCTAATATCCCTAAATCATCATCATTTAATATATCTGTTACTGACTTTACTTCTTCTTTAGTATTTAATAGATTATGTGAATCATAAGGCTTTAATATCTGCACTTTTTTAACATCTTTTCTTAATGCTTTTAATCTTGATAGTAGTTTAAACTCAGTAACATTAGTTGCTTCTGGTTCACGATTATTTTTTTCAAAAAAGATATTAATATCTTGGAACGATTCAATCAAGCGTTCATCTTCCGTTTTTACATTAGAGTTTTTAGGTTTAGAATCTAAAATACCAAACTCATCATCATTAAATATATCTTTTAATGTTTTCTTTTTACTCATTTGCTTGGGCTTTACGCTTTTGCTCTTTTAAAAATATAATTGCTTCTGCTAAACGTCTTTCTTGTGGGTCGAAAGATTGAATACTTGGTTGTTCTCCTGTTTTTGCTATCCAGTTTTTTATTTTAGGCCACAATATAATTGCTTCCTCATCAGTCATTGTTATTCTTGTAGCATCAATAGTTTCTTGGATTGCTTTAAATACTGATGCTGTTACCGATTTAGATAATATTTCAAATGCCTTTTGAAATGGATTGATTGTATCTATTAAATCTATATTTATATCATCAATATTTACAAAACTATCTGCCATACGAATAAAGCGTTTATCTCCTACTTCTTCAATAGTACCGTTTTTTATTACAGAATCTACCACAATATGTTGACGTACAGCTTCTACTTCTTCATCAGATAAGTCTGGATAGGTTTCTTTAATAATTTTTGGTATTAATACTTTATTAATGACTTCTGGGTCTACATTACCAGGCATTGCCTTTAGCATTGTATCATCTTGCATTATTTTTGCTTTTAAGTCATTAATATCACTTTCAATAATATCTTTTGCTCTTTGTGAACTTGGTAACTTAAAGCCATTTATTTTTATAGTATTTTCATCATCCTCTGAATCATCCTCTTCTTCTTCGTCTGGAAATTTTGGTTTAAATTTAAAATTAGGTGCTAACACTTGCTCCATTAACAATGACGCAGTAATAGCTTTTAGCATATTATTTACTGATAATTTTACTAAATCATCTTCTGCATCCGGTTGTGCTATTAAATTGGTAAACTGAGAATGTGATTTGTTTTCACTATCTCTTGTTGCTCTACCTATAATTTGAATAATTTCTGTTAATGAACCTCTATAACCAACAGTTAAAGCGTGTTCGCAATATGGCCAATCAAACCCTTCTTTTGCCATACCTAATGCTATGATAATATCTATATCATCTACACTTGTTACATTACGCAAATACTCTTGTATTTTATCTCTATCCTTTTGGTTATCGTGGACTAAATCTGCAATCTTTAGCGTTTTACCTGTAGCCTTACTTATTACATATAAAACACCTGTATCTGGGTCTTGATAATCCAACTCACCTAAACCGTCAACAATTCTATTCACTTCTTCGTATTTATCTTTTTCAGATTCCCCTGAATTTACACTTGGTATATGAATTATTGTCTTTTTGTTTTCATCTAATACTTCGTGAATAGCTGATGTATATCTACCTTGATAAAAATGATAGCCAATACCTAAAGACTTTAAATAATTATAACCATTTAATTGTTGGTAATAATCGTACTTAACTTTTGTGAATTTAGCTTCATCTTCTGGTAATAAAATGGGTACAGAATCTCCTCTAAAGAAAGAACCTGTCATTGCTACTACGTGAGCAGTAGATTTATCCATTATACTACTTAGTACAATACCTAACTTGTTATCCCCATCTACCGATACGTGATGAAATTCATCTATTGCTAATAAACAATCATTGAGTTGTTTTTCGTCTATGGCATCAAATGCAAAACGTAAAGTAGCATGTGTACAGATTAGTATTTTTTCATCACTTTCTAAAAAGTTTAAAAATGCTGTTACTTTACTTTTTTCTAAACCAGGTGTACATAAATTATATCTTGGATTAGGTTCCCAATCCGCAAAATAACCATATTTCTTTAATTCTGTTTTAGCAAACGAACTACCAATAGACCTTTCGGGAACTGCTACAATTACTTTTTTAATATCTTGATTTATTAATTTATCTAAACCTATAAACATTAAGGCACGAGATTTACCAGAAGCTGGCGGTGCTTTAATTAATAAATATTGAGCAGTACGAGCCTCAAATGCTTTCTGTTGCATTTCTCTCATACCATATTCATTGGTACTTTTACTTTTACCTGTTTGTTGGTATTTTACGTGTACTATATCTGGCATAATTAATCTTTAAATTCTTTTACTTCCTCTAATTCTATAATACAAGTGTCTATTTCTCCATCTTCAATCCACTTCCCTATCAATATACTTTTTGTCTTATTACTATAAAAGTTCAAATCAATTTTGCCTGCAAAGCCATCATCACCCATTAATTTTGAAGACCCAGAGAATGCGAATCCATCTTTAGATTTTAAATTAATCTGAACACTTGTATCATTATCAAGAAGTGTATAACTCATTTTAAAAATATTGTCACTTAATATAGCACGAGTTATCTCGTTAACTTCATGAGTTTCGATAATTATATCCTTGTAGTCGCCTTCATATCTATATATTAATCCGATAAACCTTCTCATTTAACTTTCTTTTTACGTATTATTTTTACGTGTTCTTTTTGGTTTTTCTAACAAGGTATTTTTATTTATCATCTTCTCATATTCTTTAAAAAGATATTCTAAACGTTCTGTATCACTCTCAAATGGTTTTAAACGATAACAACGTTCTATTGCTAAATCTAATTGATGATGCGCTTCCCTTAAACCTTTAGGCATTTTATCAGGGTCGTATAATTGCGCCAAGGTTTTACCTGAATGTTTTTCTCGTTCTTCTAATACTTCAAAAACGTGTAGATTGATTTGCTCTTTTTGCTTTTGATTGATTTCTGGGAAAGGAAATGTATTATAGCATAAAGTAACAGAATATTGCATATCATTTTTTAATCTTCCTGCCACAGCTTTTACCCAAACAATATGCATTCTTGAAGAAATTAATCCAAACAACCAAAATTCAGCATCATAGATTACTCTCGTAGCATTAGAAACAATTGTTTCTGAATTTAAAAACCCAATTGGAATATAATTCCTTCTTTCTGAACCTGTTTTTGGTATTACAATTGAATCTGTTTCTTGATGCCTGTTTTCATCAAATTCGTGAGGCGTCTCAGCTTTTCTATTAGTTGCAAGCTTCTTACTTTTTAACCTAAAAATTTTACATTTTTCAAATCTTTCGCTTATTTCAGGTATCGAATATGCCAACTCCTTATTCTCTTCATTAATCCATAAGCAATACCTTTTCTGACCTTTCATAAATTCATTAGCACCCAGAAAACTCCTAAAAAGTTCACTAATTTCAGGATGTTTTTCAATTAATCTATCTTTTTCATTTTCGCTAAATATTAAATTTCCATCATCTGTTGGCGCACAACCTTGCATCATTAGTGGTAGCTTCGAAAGTGTTTTTTTTTGAGGCTGGACAAAAACATTTCTTCCAGGTGCTAGGTATGCATTAATACTATCTGACAAAATATAGTTGTTATCTAAATATATTTTCTTTAATTGTTTTGTGCATCTTGTAACTCCAATTACTATTACAGAAACACCCGCATTACCTTTTGCATTATTTGTCCATTTAAAAGATTGATGGGCAAATGAAATCTCAAGATTTTTATTAAATATTGATGGCCACAAAATAGATACTTGTTCTCCTTGTGAGATAGAATTTGTTGAAACAAATGCAAACAGGTTCTTGGTGTTTTGAATATAATCAGCAGCTTTGAAAAACCAACAAGCTATATAATCAAGTTTTTTGTAATTTTTTATTGAAGAAAAGACAATTTTCATATCTTCTTTTTGGTGTTCATCTTGACGGCTATAACCGAGGTAAGGTGGATTCCCAAAAATATAAATTTCATCATCTTCACTTTTAGGACAGGTATCCTCCCAATTTAAGCGCGTAGCATTCCCTTGTGTGATATTACCTGCTTCTTTAAGCGGTAAAATATCTTCCGCTTTACCATAATCGTGAAGTTCACTAACAAACTCTTTATTCATTTGGTGTTCTGCTAACCATAAAGATAAAATTGCCATTTCGTGTGCAAAATCGTCTAATTCTATACCATAAAATTGAGAGAGTTTAATTTTAGTATATACATCAGGAAAACCTAAATTAAGCTGATGATTAACTTCATAGATTCTTGCTAAAATCTTTATTTCTAATCGCCTTAATTGTTTATAAGCAATAATTAAAAAATTACCACTACCACAAGCAGGATCAAACACTTTAATTTTTGCAATTCTGTTAATGAGTTTATTTAGTTTTTTTACATCATTAAAATGCTTTTCAAATTCTTCGTTTAATTCATTTAAAAATAAAGGTTCTATTACCTTCATAATATTAGGCACAGAAGTATAATGCATCCCTAAACCACTACGATATGCAGGATTTACTACTGCCTGTATCATAGAACCAAAAATATCTGGATTGATTTCGCTCCAATCTAAATCGCCACACTCAATAATTATTTTTCGTGCTTCTTTATTAAAAATTGGTGAGCTAAAAGATTTACCACCAAACAAACCGCCATTTACATATGGGAATTTATTAAAAGGATCTGCCTCTTTACTATTGTCTTCTGTGTTTAAAACTTTAAAAAGCCTATCTAAAAATGTATGTGCATCGCTTCCATCTTTTTGAGTATGTTGCTCTAATGTATCTGTAAACATTCCCTCAATTGGAAAAATATCTGTGTCTTCTGCAAAAAAACAAAATAATAAACGAGATAGGAATATATTTAAATTATGACCACCATCATCGTATATGTTTGGGTTTTCAGTAACTAATATACCATAGAGCTTCGCCATTTTGTATGACGCTTTTCTATCTGCATAATTCTCATTTTTTTGAGCATATTTTTCTTGACCTGCCCAAGGTAGAAAGAAACCAAAATGTTTATGAATTTCGAGAATAGGTGTATCTAACGCTAAGCCTGTTCTTATATCTTTTGCTAATAATGTTTTATAATCTGTTACAATTACAAATCTTGGATTGTGTTTTAATGAATCTGTATCTTTAGTTAATTCGTCAATAGTATTTAATAAAGTACCAGATTCTACTTCTTTAAAAAGCATTTTACTTTTATAAAGTACTTCTCCATCAACTTTAGATAAATTAAAGTCTCCTTTTTTTAAACGTGTTATTGATGTTTTAGAAATACCGTAAGCTTTCAGTAAGTCGAATACAAATTCTTCTTTATTGAAGTTTTCAACTAATGCTATTACGTTTTTCTCTATTTGAGATGCGTTCATAATCTAATTTAGAGATCTAAATAAGTTTAAAATAAAATAGTAAACAGGGGATAATTCTAAGGGATTTTAAAGATAAGAAAAACCAATAAAATTGTATTACGGTTTTCCATATTTAAAAACAAACAGATAAATTACTTACGGCATTAAATCATAACATCTGCAAGATCAGTACCTTCACATGCTTTAAAATCTTCTAAAAAGTCACTACAAATTATAGTATATCCCATTTTTTGAAAACCTTCCACTTTTGTATTCCAGCTTTTGTATTCCGACTTATCTGGATAAACTATAATTTTATAGTCTTTCAATGGTTTTAACACTGATAATTTCAAATTCGTTTTCGACCCAGTAGCTAACCACAAATAACTAGGGTAAAATAAGCTCATAATTATAGCCGTTTTTTCAGACTCAACAATGCATATAGTATCTCCTTTCTTGTAATCGCATAAATTATGTATTCCAAACAAACATTGTTGTAATACAAAATCATCTATCTGTAATACCTTATGCATCCAGTTGATAAATACGCGTGGTTTCTTAACTCTTTTACCGTTTTTACCGTTATATAACATCACTTTTCCTGCACATACATTCATTTGATGGTCCACTTGCCAAAATATGGTTGCTCCTTTCCAATACGTCGACGTGCCAATAAAATATTTCCTTATTACCCCTTCGATATCTGTAGTACAGAAATATTGTCTTAAGTATTGCACAAAATTATTGTTACTATAATTACGTCCATAACCACCAATAACATTATCATCATGGCTAGATGGCTCTTCTATTTTCTGTAATACACTAGATGTAATTATTTTATTACCGTTAGGACTTTTGTGATACGCACACTTAGACTCTCTATCGCATCGTCCTATTGTAGATTCTAAATATTTGCTTGTTTCTACTTCAATGTAACACACTAAGGTTTTCTTACCACAAGATGGGCAATTAAACTTCTTACTAGTTCTGTCTAAAGTGTATTTATAAGTCATTTTAAACTGAACTCGTACCATTCGTACCTAAATTATGGTACGAATGGTACGAGTTTCTTATTGCGTTTTTATTTTATTGAAATGATTCTTTAGTAAAAAACGAATACCGTCATTAACTGTAAATTCAGGAAGTGGCTTTCTTTTTTTCTTAATTTTAGTTTTAGGTCTAACACTAATGTCGAGCATATTATATAACCTGATAAGCTCTTCCTCTGGAAGTGCTTTAGCTATATTATATACATCATTAGCGTTCATTGATTAAAGATTCAATGCTTTTTTTCTTTTTCTTACTGCTCCTTCTGTAATACCTAATACTTTACCAATTTCAACATTAGACTTATTTTGAGCTATTAAATTCATCATGTCTGCATCTCGCTGATCCAAGTCGTTAGATTTGAAATTCTGTAAATGCTCTGATTCAGCTCCAAACTCAAGAAACTCAAACTGTAAAAAATTATAATCTTGTCCAATAGTACATGTAATAACATTTTCTGCATGATACATGTGTTCTGTATTACGCTGCTTAATTTGCTTTATATATCTTAAACTATGATCTTTAGCACTTCGACCAATTGCAAAAGAACTGTCACAAAAATTCATAAGCATTTTGCTACCCGAAACATCGTTATTAGTAATTGGTTTAGAATCGTAGCGTTTTGGAGTATGACATAAAACCAGAATAGAAATGCTATTATTTTTTGTTAGTTTATTCAAAAATTTCATTAGACCAAGCGCGTCCTTAGCTTTTTCATTATCACTATTGAGATAAGTGAGATTATCTACTATAATTACCTCGATATTATAATCATCGATATATTGCGATAAACTTTGACACAAATATTCTTCAATTGTCTTTACAGTCTTAGGAAGTTCTAAATCTCTATTAAGCTCAGCTCTGTAAAAATTATGATGAAACTTATAGTGATTATTGTAATTATCTGAACAACGTTTTTCAAGTTGCTTGTCAGACAACTCAAAATCTAAATAGAGCACCTTCTTTGGTTCTGATTCATACTTAAACCCATGAATTGCAACACCTTTGCTAATACTATCCGCAATTTGAACTGCAAGAACCGATTTACCAAGATTGGTATCAGCAAAAAGTATACACAATTCATTCTCATACCAAAATTCACTAAATAGCATATTTGGAATTGGACGGTTTTTCGCTTCATCAATCCACTTGTTTGCTGTTTTTATTATTAAGCAATTATCTTTATGCTCTAGAGCATCTAATGAAGCTTGATTCTTATTTAAATCTGCACTAAATTCCTTATGAATATCATTAATAAATGTCATAATTAATGATTTTTAGACCATATTTCATTCATCAGCATGTCGTAGTTAAATGACAAGTGATGATTCTTCAATGGAAAATAAAACTGCTTTTTTTCATATTCAGATTCAACCAAAAAACGGTTGATATCATTTAGAACCTTCACAAACTCCAACTTTAATTCTTGACTAAAACTACTTTCGTTGATTGTACGTTCAACCCGTTGCTTTAATGTTTTAATAACATCTTTGTTATTGGAACCTAAGGGAAAAATGTACTTGTGAAAAAGCCATGTTAATAAATACGTGAAATCAAAAGATTTCTCATATTCATTAAATGTATTTTTAATTAGTGTTTTTGGTAAGTCAATGTATACCTCTTCACTAACTTCAGATTTTATACCAACATGATTTCTGAATATATTTCGAATATATTCTGACAAATGCATACCTTCCTGAGAAGCATATTCATCAAGTTTTTCTTTTATATTGTACTCTATTCTTAAATTAATTTTAGTCTCCATAGTCCTATTGTTTTATTAAAAAACTTAATATGTCAGACTTTTTAAAACACATGTTTACACCACAACCATAGGTGTCTATTTCTCCGCGTTTTGAAATTTCACATAGTGTTGTATAACTACATTTTAGAAAATAGCATGCTTCCTTAGAAGTGAAATATTGTCCTTCTATTTTTAATGTACTCTCTAACGAAGTACTCGAATCTTTGATTTGTTCCTTTGAAATAGAACGGGTAAGAATTTCCAAAAGATAAATCACATAATTTAACTTTTGGATGTATAATTTTAATTGCATAATAAATGATTTTTAATTTCTTACAATTAAGAACCATTTACCATGTAAAACAAGTACATAAGTTGGGACATTTAGGGACAAACACCCCTATTTAGGGACAAAAATGGTGGATTAGGGACATTTAGTTTTCTAGTCCTCTAAAGAGTTAAAAGAACTCCAATTATCTTCACACTTTTGAAATTTATTATAATATTCTAAATTACTAGAATCGGACCTTTTAAATCGACCAACTTTAATATCATATACTTCCATAATTGCTGCTCTAATAGTTTTTTCCTTAATATCCAATTGCAAATTATCTATTAAAAATCTATATAATACAGTCAAATATGAATGATGTTTTTCAGTTATGTCTGAAATGTATGAATCTATAAATTTAGCCTGTTTAATATTTACTTTAGGACCTATCGCTTCATATAATAATAAATGTAATGGTTTAGGTGTGAAATAATTATCGTATTGAAATTCATGTTCTCGATTAAGAGTGATAAGCACCTGTAAATACCCCTCAAAATTTAAAATATCTATGAGTAATTCCGAATTTTCATAAAGACTACGATTGAAAAAGTTTTCGTTTCCTAATAGATAAGCTTCAACCATATCTCTGTTCGCTGCTAATTTATATTTAAAAGTTTCACGGTTAAGTGAGAGTGCATAAAATCTATCCTTCATGGAATGATAAGTCGAAGAACAATTCTCTTCAAAGATTATATTAAATTTTTTTAATGCTATTGATCTAATTTTAGACTTAGAGTTTATACCAAAAGTTTCTCTACTGAACTCCTTATCAAACATTACACTTGGATATACTAAGGCGGCTTTATATTTATCTTTAATAAAATTATAAAACTCATCCCTTACTTCCATTGATGGTATATAATCTATTTTTTCTTCGGATAACTCAAAAAATAACGACTTTACCCCCAACTTTTTTGGATCCTTTTTAGGTTTAGATTTACTAGTATAACTTAATATATATAGTTCTTTATCTATTAAGTATGAATTCTTTTCTTTTAAAGTACCAATTTCATAATTTGGATCATCTATAATTCCTAAGTATTTAAATTTCATTTACTTTAATAATTCAGAATAGTCCTCTGGCAATGCCGCATCAATATCTCTAAGATATTTCTCTAATGCGGACATTGAAGTATGACCTGTGATTAACATTAATTTACTTTTCACCTCAAAAGGAGAGGCTGTTTTTTCCATTTCTCTATATAAATTTGTAATAAAAGTATGCCGAAAACTATAAAGACCGTAATCCTTACCTAAGCTAAAAATATCTTTTACTTTCTTAAATTGTTTCGTAAAGTAATCTCTTTTGCTATCGTCAGAAGCTTCCCAAATACCTCCTATTTGAGTTTGGGTAAATAAACAATTACTTTTGAGATAGGAAGATAAATCTGGTAATTCATTTAATAAAATTTCAGGGATGATTTTAATCTTAATAGGTTGGTTTTTCGCTTTAACATAAATTTTTTTATCCTGAATATCTAAATCCCCTATCTTAAGCCTACAAACCTCTATAGGCCTTAAAGCACCATAATAAACAAACCTTACAAATAAATATAAAAGTTTATCATTCTCCTTTAAATAATTAAAAATAGCCTGCTCTTCTTCTGGCTTATATGTCTTATTACGTTTAGGACTACTACGTAATACATTAATTTTTTTAACGAAATTTTCTTTTATTAAATCATTATCCTCTAGTATTTGAAAAAATGAAGCAATATCTGTACGTGAATTATTTCTATTCCTAGGACTAGAATTCAATAATATTGAATTCAAATATTGTATTACCGTTTTTTTTGTAATACAATCGATATCATCCTTCTCCTTAAATTCATTTTCTAGCAACCATTTCTTGAATCTATTAATACGACTTTTATATCTTACAAAGGAACTAGCAGCCATTGCTTTTTCCTTTAATTCAAGAGCCAATTTAAAAGCCTCTAAAATAGTAGTTTCAATTTGTTTCTGAGGTGTTGATTCAACAACGGTTGTAACTAATGTAGATTTCTCAGTTTTAGATGTCTTACCATCTATTTTGTTTTGTAGATGCTCAACCAAAGTTTCATTATCCTTGTAAGGATTAAATCCTTCTTGTAATACAATCTCTAAGCTTTGCTTTAATACTTTTAAAAGATGGTAACGCGTTCGTTTATCCTTGTATCTATTTACACCACCTTTAATATTGGTTTGTCTTACAAGTTTACCAGTTTTAGGATTTCGGAAAGAATAATAAATATACCAATCCTTATTCAAAGCTTCCATTTTTTCCTTTTTGGACAGCTTTGACCATGAGTTAATATCTACACCACCTGTAAATAATTTAGGATCTGAATAATTAGATTTCATTGGAAAAACGTGTACGATATCGTGTACGTTTTGTAAAAGTAAGAAAAAAGAAGACATAAAAAAACGGATTGTGAGACACAATCCGTTGATTTTAATAGCTTTCGCCTTGTAGCGGGAACTGGACTCGAACCAGTGACCTTCGGGTTATGAGCCCGACGAGCTACCTACTGCTCTATCCCGCGATTTAATCAAAAAATGAATGTCTTAGCTCTTAACTTTCGGTTCATAATGCCGACTCAATCATTTTAGGACTGCAAAGATAATACTTTTTTTCGAATACCAAAATTTAAACAAAAAAATAACGCTCAATTTTAATTTGAGCGTCATTGTCCCTAATTTATTATGGCAAAAAATTAATCGTCGTCGTCTTCAGTATCTAATGTTGCTAATGCTCCTTTTCTATTAACTTCATCTAAATCAAAATCAACAATATTCGGAAGCTTATCTTTTAAGGCTGCAAAATTACCTTTAAATTGATTATCGCCTAACAGTAATGTTCTCAGATTTGTAAGCTGTGCTAACTCGTTTGGAAGATCACCGTAAAATGCATTATTCGATAATACTAATTCTTCTAACTCTACAAGACCACCAATAGATGAAGGAATCTTCCCTAATAATTGGTTATCAAATACGCTTAATACTTTTAAAGATTTTAAACTCGATAAGCTTGATGGAAGTGTTCCCATTAATTGATTACTACTTAATATTAAGTTTTCTAAGTTTGTTAAGCTTCCTATAGATGCAGGAATCTCACCAGAAAAATCATTATTAAATAATTCTAATGATTTCAAATTAGATAAATTTCCAATATCGGAAGGGATTTTACCGCTAAAAATATTAGAAAATAATTTTAACTCTTCTAAGTTAATCATGCGCACTAAAGAACTTGGTAATTCACCACTTAATTTATTGAATGATAAGTTAAGTACTTTTAAGTGTTTTAATTTTGAGATAGACTCTGGAAGGCTTCCTTTTAAGCCATTAAAACTTAAGTTGATGGCAACAATATTATCATCTTCGATAGTTAAACCATGCCATGTTGAAACTGGTTCCTCTAAATCCCAAGATTGACTCCAAGAATCACCATTAGTCGCGTTGTATAAATCTACAAGTGCCGTCTTTTGGTCTTTCGAAACTTCTGCAAATGAGAGTAATGAAATTAAGCAGAATACTAGTGTTATTTTAAGTGTCTTCATAGTTATAGGATTTTGTGGAGGGACACAATAACAATACGAATTTACTTATATTATCAATAAACGGCAAATTTTTTCGACGAAATGCACTCCTAAAAACACAATTAACTACAAATCACCACTTTAAGGATATCACTGTTCAATGCTTTTAGCCTCAAAACTTACAATATTTTGATACTTAATCGCTGCTGTTATCTGCATTGGATTACAACAAATTTCACAATCCTCAATATAATTTTGATGGCTTTGAGATAAATCTATGAGCATAGAAATCCGTTCCCAACAGTATGGACATTGAAAGAAATACTCATCCATAATCGTTTCAATTTAAAATTGAACATTTAGCAACTCTCCACTAATTTGAAGCACTTCTAATTCAGATAATTTTGCGGCGAATTTAGCTTGATTTCGACTTAATTCTGCATTAAGTAAGTTAACCTGAGCCTGTCTAAATTCAATAGAATTAACTTGGCCTATTTTAAATTTTTCTTGTGTACGATCAAAATTATTCTGAGCCGTTACAATATTTTTTTCTTGAATATTATAAATTTCAAGTTTATTCTGGTAATTATCCCAAGCATTATTAAAGTCGCGTTCTATATTTAGTAAAATGCTTTCTTTTTGAAGCTTTTGTGTTTCAAGATTTACTTTTGCATTCTTTACTCTAGTTATAGTTGCTCCACCATCAAACAGATTCCAGTTTAAATTAACTCCTGCTGATAATCCTGTCCCAATTAAGGATAGTACTTGTGAAGCCGCATTATTATTATTCCTATTCCAACCATACGAACCTGATAACCCAACTGTTGGTAAATATCCCGACTTACCCGAATTTATATCTAGTTGGCTAATAGCTATATTTTTTTCTGTTTGAAGCAATGCAACATTACGAGACTTTGCTTTTTCAAATAAACTTTCTTTTTGAAACTGAAGTGTAAACTCAACCTCTGTTTCAACATTAAAATCATTAGAATACGCTTCCCCTAAAACTAATTTTAAGTCGCGCTTAGCCGTTTTTATATCTTGCTTTGTATTAATAATGTTAATACTATCAGTATTAATATCGACTTCAGCATTTAGTACTTCTAACTTGGTGTTTTGACCATATTCAAACTGATACTCAGCGCGTATTAATCTATCTTTCGTATTATTAAGCGTTTCCTCTAAGGCATTTAGATTATCGGAAAGTTGAGCCACATTATAATACACAGAAAATAACTGAAGTATTGTAATCTCTATAGTTTCTCTTGCTTGTAATTCTGATAATTGATACTGCTCTTTTAAGCGTTTGTAATTATAACGCCTACCTAAACCATCAAAAAGTGTATAATTTAAACTCACACTAGCATTATAGCTTGAACTTTCTGCACCTTTTAAAACCGCATCTGCCCTTCCATCCGAAAATGAGACCTCTGAATCATCTAAACTATAATTTGCACCAGCACTACCGGTTAGTGTTGGTAAAAATCCTGTGTTAAAAATACTCGTATTATTTTCAGCAACTGTTACAGCATTATTTGCGATTTTTACTCCATAATTATTATCTAGAGCTGAAGAAACCGCCTGCTCTTTAGTTAAAAGTTCTTGCGCCTGCAAACTAATGCTGCATGCAAAAAACAGAAACGTAAGTTTGATTTTAGTGATCATTTGCTTCATTTTGTTCTTTTATTGCACGTTCTACCTCTTCTTTAGTCACTTTATTTCCGGTTGCCAACCACTTACTATTTTGTTTTATACTGTTACTAAACGATAAAAACAAAGGTAAAACCAACAAGGTTAGAATAGTAGCATAAGCAATACCAAATGAAATAGAAATAGCCATTGGTTTTAAGAATTGGGCTTGTCTACTTTTTTCCAATAATAAAGGTGCTAAACCGGCAACCGTTGTTAATGATGTTAAGAATATAGCTCTAAAACGCGATTTTCCAGCTTCAGATAAAGCCAAATCAAAAGACATTCCTTCTTTTAAATTACTATTAAATTTTCCTATCAAAACTAAACCATCATTAACCATAATACCAATTAAAGCAATAATCCCTAGAAGTGATAAAATATTAACTTGAAAACCTAATAACCAATGTCCCCAAGCTACTGCTGTTAAGCTAAATGGGATTAAAAGTAAAAGCAATAATGGCTGTGAGTAACTTCTGAATGTAAATGCAATAGTGATATATATTAATAATAAAATAATTGGACCAGCAACACCTAAAGAACCAACTAGTTTGTCTTTTTCTCTATTCTGACCTTCAAATGAAGCATTAATAGTTGGGTATTTAGATTGTAATTGAGGAATGAAAACCGTTTTAATATCATCTAAAATATCTGTATTACTTGTGCTTGGATCTTTTAAATCCGCATAAACCTGAATTTCGCGTTTACCTTCCAAGTGATTTATTGCCACATCTCCCCTAGCAATACTATAGTTTGCAATATCCTTTAAAGTAACACGCTCTCCTGTTGGTGTTACGATTCGCATAGCATCTAAATCGTTAATGGAACTTCTATTCTCTCTATCGTAACGTACCCAAACTTTAATTTCATCTTGTCCACGCTGAAAACGTTGTGCTTGTGAGCCAAAAAATCCAGAACGGACTTGCGTCATTACGGTTCTTAAATCTAGACCTAATAAATAAGCACTTTCCTTTAACTCTAAACGAATCTCTTTTATACCAGCAGGATCATTATCTCCGATATCCTTAAGTAATGGATTTGTTTCCAAATACTTCTTTAGTTCTATCTTAGACGCTTTTAGTTCTTCAATATTATTACTTAGTAAAGATACTGACACAGGACTTCCGCCAAAATTACCTCCAGAACCATAGATAAGACGTTCGGTTCCAATTACTGGACCTACCAATTCTTGTAACCTATTAGTAACTAAATCTGCCTTTATTTCATCTGGCCGTTCTTCGCCTGGTAATAAGTTTATTCTAAGTCTTGCACTAGAGCTACTGTTGATATCAACAATTGTATTTTCAAATAATTGTTTACCTGTACCTTTTAAATATTTTTCTGTGAGCTCTTGATTAACGATGAATGACTTTTCTTCAATCAAAGAAATGATAGAATCTGTAATCTTCACGTTGGTTCCGGCTGGCATTACCAATTCTATGTTGGCAGCATCACTGGCTATTCTAGGAAATATAGTGACTCCAATCACACCTCCACCTAGAGAACCAATAGTTAAAACCAATAAGGCAACAAATATACCAAGTGATAACAGCTTAAATTTTAAAACAACATCCAAAGTAGGAGTATAAACCTTATCTCTTAAAAAAGACATGAAACGATCTCCTCCTTTATTCATAAACCTCATAAATGAGAAGAATTGTTTTGTTTTAGAAGGATTGTCATTTACTTTTTGAGCTCTTAAGGCCTTAGAATGTGCTAAATGCGCAGGCAGAATAATGAGTGCTTCCATTAAGGAAACTATAAGTGTTAAAATCACAATAACAGCAACTTCACTAAAAAACTCACCTATTCTACTGTCTAGAAAGAAAAATAATGAAAACGCTAAAACCGTTGTTATAATAGCTGACACAACAGGAGGAATAACTTCCATGGTTCCGTCTATTGCGGCTTGAATTGGTGTTTTACCTTTTTCGTAATGCTGATAAATATTTTCAGCAATAACAATGGCATCATCTACCAAAATACCAATGACGATAATCATACCAAAAAGCGATAGAACGTTAATAGTAACATCAAATTGAGAGGCAAAAATAAACATTCCTAAAAACGAAATCGGTAAGCCAAAGGCAACCCATAACGCTAATCTGGTATTTAAAAATATAGATAGAAACAGCAATACCAATAACATACCTGCAATGGCATTTTCAGCTAATAATTGTGTGCGCTGTTTTAAGGTGATGGATCTATCATTAATAACTTCTAATCGTACGTTGTTATACATTTGATTGTATTCCTCAATATACTCATTTACTTTATCTGCAGAAGAAATTAAATCCTCATTATTAGTACTAGTAATTGCAATATTTACCGCTAAATTCTCATTGAAATACGAGGCATTTGGTGTTTCGGAAAAACGATCTCGTATAATCGCCACATCTTTTAAACGAATTACTTTACCATCAGAAGATGCTCTTACGATAATATTTAAAAGCTCATTACCATAATATTGTCTGTTGTTGGCTCTAATTAAATATTCTTCGGCAACGGTTTTTACATTTCCACCTGTCACTAAAATATTAGCACTACTAACTGCTGATGCAACCTCGTCAAAGGTGAGATTATATGCCAATAAATCTATTTCGTTAACGGCTATTTCTATTTCTTCTTCAGGAAAACCTGATAATTCAATTTGTGAAATCCCTTCAATTCCCCTTAAATCAGTTTCAACTTGACGTGCTAATTGCTTTAAAGTAACCAAAGGTATATTCTCTCCGCTTATAGCAAAGGAAATGGTTTCTCTAACAATTTCTTGTTTAGAAACCACTAAAGGTTCCATACCTGTAGGAAATGACGGTACACGATCTACTGCATTCTTAACTTCAAGCAGCATAAAATCGATATTCTCCCCCTTTTCAATTTCTACGGTTATAGTTCCACTATTTTCTAATGACGTAGACGTTACACGATCAACACCTTTTAATCCTTTTAAGTTATCCTCAATTTGAAGTACAATACCCTCTTCAATTTCCTGTGGTGAAGCACCAGGATAGGCAATACTAACAGTGATAATTTTAGTTTCTGTAAGCGGGAAGAATGATGACTTTAAAGACAAAGCACCTATAAGACCAAAAATAACAAATGCAAGGATTAATACATTTACTGCAACATGATACCTTATGAAATATTCAATTATCTTTCTCATTATTGAATAGAATCTGAGGATTTAGTTGTTTCACCCTCTGCCCTAACATGCATACCAGCGTAAGCACCAGGAACTGGTTTTCTTAAAATTATAGTGCCATTTGGAACTTCTTTTAACACCACACTTGTATTAGAAAAATGTGCTGGTTTTACAGCAATGACATCAAGCAAACTATCTTTTACTACATAAATCTCCTGACTCTCTAATAATAGGTTTCTATCAATTTCTATGGCATCTTCAACCTTTTCTGCATTTAGATTCGCTTCAAGATACATGCCTTCTTTAAGGTCTGAATGTTTTACTTCAATGTAGACAGTTATAGTTTGAGTTGTAGCATCAATACTGCCGTTAACGCGCGACACTTTACCCTCATAGGTTTTAGTCTTATCTAGACTCGTTAGGGTAACGCTTTCTCCTTCTTTTAAAATATCGGCAAAAGATTTACTGATGGCGACTTCCATTTCATAAACTGAAGGATTAATAAATTCCCCTAGCTTCTGACCACTTCTTACAAACGTTCCTTCTGTTACTAAAGCTTCTGTTAAAATTCCTGAAAATGGTGCTAAAATTCTATATTTTGTTAATCGTTGTTCTAAATTCTTAACATTATAAAAAGCACTTACTATACCACGACCAGTAATGAAGTAGTTTTCTTTTTCTCCTGAAATTTCTGGTAATTTTGGTGTTGATTTATTTAAGTCGAAACCATTTAAATAGGTTTGCCATTTTTGAAATACATCTGGAAAATCTAAACGTAAATCCGGCATTATAGCAGCAATACTATTATACAATTCACTTTTAGCCGATTGTACACTCGCATAATATTCGGAAGCATCTAAACGTATTAATGTTTCCCCTTTACTAAATTTCTCACCTGGTTTAAAAAGTTTTGATCCGATTTTAAAAATCCCTTGGACTTCAGAATACAACTCTACACGCTGCATTGCCGTGAGATTACCATTAGCAGAAATCATAATTGGGATTGTTGTATTCTTAACCGTATCTACAAGAACAGTTTTAACAACCTTAGGTATAACAGGCTTTGGTTTGTGTTTATTATCAATAAGATAATTGGCAAAAATGAAGGCACCTATTATTAAAGCAACTCCTAAAACAGATAAAATAATTTTTCTTAACATAGTTGTGTTGGTCGTCAATTATTTACAAAGCTAATCTTATAGCTAAGTGAAGCCGTTAAAAAAATCTTAATTATTATTCAGAAAGCGCATCTAATTCAAACTGAACTGACTCCCAATCTTCCATTAATTTCGCTAATGACTTTTTCTTTGTTTGGTAAGCATCAAAAAACTTAGGATCTGAAGCTGTTTTATCATAATCTGTTGCCAGCTTTACATCATCAGATTTTAAATCCTTTTCCAGTTGATTGATTTTAGATTCAATATTACTTAATCTATTATTCAAAGATTTCAATTTCTTTTGATCTTCGTAACTCTGCTTATTACTTTCTTTTGGTTTATTAGCGACTACAGTACGTTTTTCAGCTTCTCTTAGATTTTCGAGATTACGTTGCTCAAGGTAGAAATCGATATCACCTAAATATTGTTTAATATTTTGATCTTTAAATTCGTAAACCGTATCTGTTAACCCTTGAAGGAAATCTCTATCGTGAGACACTAATATTAAAGTCCCTTCAAATTTCTTTAAGGCTTCTTTTAAAACATTCTTCGATTTAATATCTAAGTGGTTGGTTGGCTCATCCATAATAAGGACATTCAGCGGCTGTAATAATAGCTTAGCCAAAGCCAAACGGTTACGCTCACCACCTGAAAGTACTCTCACATACTTTTCTGCTTCATCTCCTCTAAACAAAAATGACCCTAAAATATCTCTAACCTTACTCCTGTTCGTTTCATTAGCTGAATCAATCATGGTATCTAAAACGGTTTTATTTCCGTCTAGATATTCTGCTTGATTTTGTGCGAAGTAACCAATCTGTACGTTATGACCTAAATTTAGTTTTCCTTCATGTTTAATTTCACCAACGATGATCTTAGCTAATGTAGATTTTCCTTGACCGTTCTGACCAACAAAAGCGGTTTTCACATCTCTAGGCACTGCCAAATTCACATTATGCAACACTTGTAAATCTCCATATTTTTTAGACACATTATCAATCTCAACCACTACTTTTCCTGGCGTAATAGACACCGGAAAATTTAATGACATCACACTGTTATCATCCTCATCGACTTCAATACGATCAATCTTATCTAATTTTTTAATAAGTGATTGTGCCATCGTTGCTTTAGAGGCTTTAGCCCTAAACTTTTCAATAAGCTTTTCGGTTTGCTCAATCTTCTTCTCCTGATTTTTTTGCGCTGCCAATTGCTGAACCTTCATCTCTTTCCTTAACACTAAGAATTGCGAATATGGTTTGTTGTAATCATAGATTCTACCTAATGAAATCTCAATTGTTCGATTGGTAACGTTATCTAAGAACATTTTATCATGCGATACAATAACAACGGCTCCGCTGTAACCTTTCAAAAAGTTTTCTAACCAAATAATAGATTCTATATCTAAGTGGTTGGTTGGCTCATCTAAGAGCAACAAATCATTATTTTGAAGTAAAAGTTTTGCTAATTCAATTCGCATTCTCCAACCTCCAGAAAAAGTGTCAGTTAACTTATCAAAATCTTCACGCTTAAAACCTAAACCCTGTAGGATTTTCTCAGTTTCACCTTGATAATTGTAACCACCTAAAATTTCATACTGGTGCTGAACATCATTCAAATCTACCATTAACTGATGATACGCATCACTTTCGTAATCGGTACGTTCTGCTAATTGAGTGTTAATTTCTTCAAGCTGAGATTCGCATTTTTTAATCTCTTTAAAGGCTTGGTAAGATTCCTCTAAAACGGTTTTACCTAAATCGAAATCAATATCTTGTTTTAAGAATCCGATTCTCATATCCTTATCCGCAGCAATCTGACCAGAGTCTGCTTCCTGCTCTTTAGATAGAATGCGGAGCATGGTTGATTTACCAGCACCGTTTTTACCAATTAGACCTATACGATCTCCTAGGCCAAGTTTAAATGTAATTTCTTCAAAAAGATATTCTCCTTGGAATGATATAGAAAGATTGTGGATATTTAGCATAAGTTTGATTGGATATTACAATTGTGATTTGAGTTACAATTGTTACAATGCTTCGGTTATATTATTTTATCTTCGCATTGTCTTTAAAAAGTGCAAAAGTAAAGGTTTTTAAATTGGCCACAAAACGCTACTTTTTATCCTTTTATTGTCAATTTATTTCTATATAATTTAGCTTTAAAGGTTGAAAAAACCATCATAACGAACAAAAAAAACACTTCTAATGATTAGAAAAGGAATGAAACTTTATAGTATTCTTTTTGGTGTGTGTCCAAAATGTCACCAAGAATCCATGTACCAAAATAAGAATCCTTATGTACTTTCTGAAGTTATAAAAATGAGAGAATCATGCTCGCATTGCCATACAAAATACCAAATAGAACCTTCATTTTTCTATGGCTCTATGTACGTAAGTTATGCTGTTGGAATCGCTTTTGCCGTTGCTGCTTTTATAATTAGTTACAATATATTAGAGTTTTCACTAATGATAGCTTTTATTAGTATAATAGGGACATTAATTGTTTTTGCTCCAATAATAATGCGCTTATCTCGTAATATCTGGATTAATATTTTTATGAGTTATGATAAGGAATTAGCGAGCAAAGGATCAGAGAAGCAAAATTAAACTTTGAATTAATTAAATCTATTAATATCAATTTCAGGATCTAAGGCTTCATTCTTTTCAATACAATTAAATAATTCTTTAGCAACATAAGGTGCAATCATTACCCCACGTGTTCCAAGTCCGTTAAGGACATAAAGATTAGGGTGTTTTGGATGTCTACCAACTAAAGGTCTCCTATCTTTTACGGTTGGTCTTACACCTGCGATATGGCTGACAACTTCAAAATGACCAGTCATAAACGATTTTAATTTTGAAATTAGTTCTGTCTTAGCTGATTCTGTTGGCGTATTAGATTTATCATCGTTATTATAAGTTGCTCCCACATTATATAAATCATTACCTAACGGAATCACAAACACTGCCGATTTAACAGCGTAATCAATTTTTAAATTTGGTGCCTTTATCGTTAATATTTCTCCTTTAGAACCCGTAAGCGGAATACTATTAAAGTATGGATTTTGTTTTACACCAAAACCTTCAGCAAATACAGTGTATTTTGCTTTTACGTTTTCGTAATGAATAGCTTCTCCTTCAAATTGAATGTAATCATGAACAAAAGATTTCTCTTCTAGATTTCCATTCACTTTTAGAAACTTTTTGTAATTGGAAATAAGGGTTTCTGTATCTAAACGTCCGGCGTGTAATACTTCACCAAACCCGAAGGGAGCATCAATCTCTAAATTATCGTTTTTCACCAATTGAAGAGAAAGAAAGGGTTCTAATGATGGTTTGTCTGATGCTGTAAACCATTTGTTTTGCTCTTGAATAGAGGTAAAACGTCTTAAAAGGCGTAGTTTATAATCTATTTTAATATTGAGTTCCTTTTCAATTTTAGAATATAAAGGTAATGCTAACTCCAATTGCTCTTTAGCTTTCCACACCTCTGAAAACCGTTTTAGAATAACAGGATTATACATTCCGGCAGCAACTATAGAAGACTTTTGGGAGTCATCATTATATACTATAAATGTTTTATGATTAGCTCTTAATTCCTCGCAAAACGCAATACTTGCTAAGCCACAACCTACAATGATATAATCTACTTCTTTCATTACAGCAAAAGTAAATAAATGTTTGTTATTCTTGCGAAGGCAGGAATCAAATTTTGGTCTTTAATATTAGATTACTGATTTCTCAAGAAAGACAGCAAAAAAAAAAAAAAAACGCCCACTTAAAAAGTGAGCGTTTATATAATTTATGTTTTACTAACTAGTAGCTCCACATATCTTGTTCAAAGTTTCTAATCTTATCTTTAATACGTTCTGATTCTAAAAGCTGCATTAACGCATTTTCTGCTACATACTCTTTTACTTCTCTATCACCATAAACATTTTCTTCTTTGTAGATAACTCCACTAAAGCGTCTGCTATTTAATAAATGATCAAAAGACAACGGCACAGCACTATTCTTGTTATTGAAGGCTTTAGCTTCATGAAGAATATCTCTTATTTCTGGGAAAAATACCCAAAATAAACCGATTGGTTCTTTATTAGTTTCATCATCAGAGTCAATAAAGTTCACATCTGGTGCCGCTGGTGCAATACCTAAAACACGAAACTTTAATTCTCCTTGACGCTTATCAAAGTACCAAAGTCCTTTAATTAAATAAGAATTAATATCTCCTGGTCCAATTTCTCTACGAACTTTATATTCTTCTGGCACAAGAGCGGTATCAGTAACACCTTCAGCATTCATCCAATCAATTCCTACATCAAGAATTCTTTCCATAACTAAAGCAGGTGCCAAATCTTCCATGGTACGTTCTTCTGTAAAGTATGCGTCTGCATATACCTTAGGAATAGTTCCATCAGAGATATTTTGCATTAGCACCATGTACAATGATTTTCTATCATCACCTAAATTGTCTTCAATAGGAAAGTATAAAGGAAAATTAGCACGTTCATCTAAAACAATCTTTTCCCAAGTCATTTTAGAGAATAAAATATCTCTATCTCCGACATATCCATATTCTAAAGGCTTGTCGTTATCTAGAAGTAATTGTGCTTCAGTTTTCATACCAATTTCCTCTGGTATTTTTGCATTTAGGATATTAGCCTGAGCAAACATACTGTTTGCAGCTAAAACACCTATTCCTATACATAAAAAGCTTTTTAAATTCATCTTGTCGTTTATTATAATTTGGGATTTTCTTTAAGATATCTTAGTTAGATACTTCAATCGTTACAGGAGACACACCTTTTAATTGGTAAGAATTATTTCCTTGTATTTTGGCTTTAATATTAAAGATCGTAACCACATCACCTGCACGTGCTCTACCAATTGCTGATTTAGCTTGTGAATTCATTTTAGTTCCAGCAACATTTACTGTAGGCTGACCAGGAACTTTAATTTGAAATGATGTTACGTTAATTGGTAAATCAAATACAAAGTCATCTAACTTAGCACCAACAGTACCTATTTCTAAATTACGTTTAGGTAATCTAACCATACCATCCTGACCAGAAATTGTACCAGTAGGTTTTGGAATATCCTTAATTCTAAAGGTCTTTTTATCACTAACTCTAGATCCATCGTCTAAAGTAGCTGTAACATTAATTGTTACCTCTCTACCTGTACCAGGAGTCATATTATATTTACCCTTTCCTGCAGGATTAAGTCCATTACCAGTTGCTTGAACTTTATTGTCTGGAACACCAGCGAATGAAATTGTCATTGGATTAACAACACCACGATAAACAACGTTCATCTTATCTGCAGAAATTGTTGCAGAATTTGGTCTTGGTACAACCACATAGTTAGCTACAATTGGAATTGGTAATTCTTTACCGTTTTCAATAAAAGTAAATTCACCTTCAATTGAATGCTCACCAACGTTACCTACATTAAAATCTAATGTTGCAGCACCTGTTGAGTCAATTGCATTATTTAAATCAACTTCTTGACCCTGTACAACTAATTTCGTAGGGGGAACATTTGCATATTTCCCAATAACAACACGTCCTTGAAACTTTTCACCTGCAAAAAATGCAGATTTATCAGCTAAGACAATTGCCTTATAGTTATTAAGTGTTGTAGCTTCAGATAATGTGTTACCTAAAAATAAGTTGTATAGGTTAGCCTCTGTTACTCTAACATCATTTTGCATTGCTGTTAACTTAGTATAGGATGCAATTGCTGGATAACCTTGGAAGTTATAATTTAACCAATCAATTTTCTTTCCATCTTTATTAAGCTCTTGTGCTGTGCTAAAAGTTTTTTCAAAAGTTTCACTTTCTCCTCTATAAGCTTCATCTTTTGATAAGATAGCCATAATGTCTGATTTGTATTCGTTAAGAGCAGCCATTACTTTGTCTCCTTCTTTTGTTAAACGATCACCAGTAAACCAAGCTTCATCAAGAATATCGGTTTTATCCATTGCTTCAAAAGGTAAATTACCTGTTTTAGGATCTATCTGATATTCTCCTGTCTTAAGTAAATCAACTTTTACACCTTCAAGAAACTTGAAGTATTTATCTGAAGCTATTTGCACTTGTTGTGCTCTTGCTGCTGGAACACTAAATTCCTCAGGTTTTTCCTCACCTTTAGTCTTTAAATCTGTAAGCATAGCTTCGTTTCTACTTCCTGTTGCTTCATTAGCATCAGCAAATTTTGCTTCCATTAATCCGAAAGCGGATAGTACTTCTTTTGACATATTCATCGCCATCATAGCAATAAATACCAAGTACATTAGGTTAATCATTTTTTGCCTTGCGGACTGTTTTCCTCCTGCCATTTCTAATTAGTTTTTAATTATTAATTAATTCGATTATAAAAACCAATTAGTTTTTGTTCATTGCAGATAACATACCACCATAAACACCGTTTAAAGATGAAAGGTTAGATGCTAATGATTGCATTTGTTCTTTTAATTTAGTTGCATTTTCTACAGCTTCTTCGTTGATTGCAGCTTGACGGCTTGCACTGTCCATTTGCACTTTATAAAGACTGTTTAAAGATTCCATTTGCGCTGCTGCTAATGACATTTCTTCGCTATATTTCTTTTGAGATGCCATAGAATCAACTGTAGGAGAGATTCCTTTTGCTGCTCCTTCAAAGTTTTTAATACTGTCACCTAGGCTTGCCATAAGTGCACCATCAATTTTAGCATCTTTTAATAAGCTATCTAATTTTTTAGATAACATACCTTCTGCATCTTTAGGCTCTTCTATAGCTTTCTTTTTAGATCCTAATGTCTGACCACCTGCTAATTCAGGGTATACTAAAGACCAATCTAAGTCATCTCCTTGTTTCTCAAATGCTGATAATGTAAATACAAGCGCTTCAACAATCATACCTATCGTTAGAATCGTTGATCCATACGGCCAGTGTTGAATTTTGAATAATGCTCCAACAATTACAATTGCAGCTCCAAGTCCGTAGACCATATTCATTGTTGATAATTTCTTTTGTGCCATGATTTTAAGTTTTTTGTTTTCAAATGAGCTTTGGTTAAGTAATACTCATTCTGGATTAATATTAGGTTTAAGTTAAGTTAAATTTAATTTGTCGCTGCGTTTTTAGTTACTTCAGTTCCCATGTAATCTTGAACTGTTCTAAATCCGATATAGCTTCTTGCTGAATCTGCATATTCATAATCTCTAGAACTTACTTGCAAGAAATAAGCAACATCTTTCCAAGATCCACCTCTAACAACTTTACGTGCATTATCAGGATCGTTTACGTTAGGATTGATTGATGATGCAAACTCATAAGACGCAGGATCATAAGAACCATTCACCCATTCTGAAACATTACCAGCCATATTGTATAAGTTAAAATCATTTGGATCATAAGAATCCGCTTCTACTGTATATAATGCTTGATCGGCTGCATAATCACCTCTTAATGGTTTAAAGTTAGCCATAAAACAACCTCTGTCGTTTTTAGTGTAAGGTCCACCCCAAGGGTAAGTTGCACCTTGCAATCCACCACGTGCTGCATATTCCCATTCAGCTTCAGATGGTAATCTGTAAGAATTTACAGGTTGTCTTCCTCTTTTCTTTCTATCAGCATTGTGATATAAAGTTCTCCACTGACAGAACGCTTGCGCTTGCTTCCAAGACACACCAACAACTGGATAATCTCCATAAGCATCATGCCAAAAATAATCATTATGCATTGGCTCATTATAAGAGTATGCGAAATCTCTAATCCAAGCCGTTGTATCTGGATAAATCTCAACTTCTTGCTGAACTACAACCTCAGAACGCTTTAAACCTCTATTTTTAGCGGCTTTTTGGATATCCATATAAGTATATTGAAACTTAAATTGCTTAACGTCCCAAGTACGTTGACCATTATAAGATTCTTCTAATGGTAAATACATACCATCCATCACCTCAGCATACAATTCATCTGGATAATCATCCGTACTGAAATATAATTTTGCTTCACGATTAATCTTTCTTTGTTCGTTACCATAGGTATTCACCATATAACTTTCATAAGCGTTAAGATCTTCTGGATTTGCATCTTCATAAGCAAATTCTCCAATATCTCCGCTTCCTGGTGTTTTCCCTTCTAAGTCAGCCATCTCAGCTAATTTTAATCTTAGAGTAGAATCTCTTACCCATTCTACAAATTGGCGATACTCGCTATTTGTAATTTCAGTTTCGTCCATATAGAATGCACGAACAGTAGCTGTTCTTGTTGGTGCGTCTTGTACTCCGGCTAAATCATCATCTGATTTACCCATAATAAAAGCTCCACCTGGCACCAATGTCATTCCATAGGGCTTTTCCGGATGCCATTTCTTACCTTGTACACCAACCAATTGTCCACGATCACCAGAATTACAACTGGCTACCATAACTAGTACTGTGGTTAGTAAAATAAACTTCTTAATATTCATAGTAACTCTAGGTTAAATTAGTCCTTATTATTTTTGAGGTCGTAAACATATTTATATATTTCCGAATAAACAACTTTTTTTCTCTTTTTTTTGCACTTTACCCTTAAAATAAGCATTTCGTCGATTAAAAATATGTTAAAGTTCGATGAAATACAGTTTTAAAAGCTATTCTTCCTATATGCTTTGTACCAACGCTCTGGTATTTCACCTTGAGTTGCATTCACATAATCGGAATGCATGCATGGTAATAACGTATGCTTTTTTAATTTATTATTAACATTTGGTAAAAATGGAATTTCAATCCACCAACGACCTGTTTTTAAACTCTTATAAAAAATTAATTCATCATCCTCTACCAAAACATTATACTTCTGGTAATGATTTTCATTTTTAAAATCGTCATCTTTTACTCTACAATTTACTCCTTCTATAAAATACCAAATCATTTGAGCGACTAGCATTGAAGTTGCACTGTCATTTTTAGAGCCATGATATTCATAAACCCCAAATGATGATACTTTATTACTTATACCTGCATACCTACTTATGGCGCAAATTTCCTTTCCAGAAAAACCATTAGGTGAATATTTCTGATTATCACTCACCTCAGAAGCTCTAACCGATTTTAAATCTACAGATACAATATGTGCATCTCGCATTAAAGGTTCTACTCTACTAACATCCCCAGAAACCTCTCCTAAACGATAGGCCTCAAAGTACAACTTTTCTATAAGATCTATTTCCTCTTGGGAGTTAAAATAGGTTTGATACCCAATTGTGGTATAATTAAATAGATTATAAGGTTCTTCTACAATGACTTTACCTACATAACTATTATTCTTAATAGGAAGATTGGCATCACCCAAATCAAAGTTAGTATCTACACTAACAATGTTTACCATTGGCAAAAGAGAATCATAAGCACGATAGTTAGCGTAGGTTAAATCCTGACTTCCTCCTAAAACGATAGGAATTATGTTTTTTTCTACTAAAACAGAGATTGCAGTACGAATTGCAAAATACGTATCTTCAACAGTTTCACCTGGCTCAATATCTCCAAGGTCTGCTATCGTTGTATGCCAATTACCTGGAAATAATGTATAAAGTGTTTTACGAATAGCATCGAAATTAATCCGAGCACCCATATAATTAACATCATTTCTATTTTCTTGAACTCCAACAATGGCCATTTGAACGTTTTCCAAATCTGGAATACCGTTTTGACGCGAATGGACTTTAATCTTTTTTCCTAGCGCTTGCTGCGCTGTTAGTTCATTATGAGCTAAAACCGCATCTGATACAGGCGTGAGGAAATTAAAATTCATACTCAATTATTTCTTTTTAGTTGTAGCTTTCTTTTTCGTTGCTGTTTTCTTAGTTGCCGTTTTTTTGGTGGCTTTCTTTTTGGTCGCTTTTTTCTTAGGTGCGTTTTTTTCGAGAATATCTTGCGCCTTCTCTAAGGTCATTTTTGTAACATCTACTGTTTTGGCCAACTCAACTTTTTGTTTGCCTTTAATGATATTGTGTCTTCCCCATCTTGCTTTCTCAACTCTTACACCTTCGTCTTCCCAATTATGGATAACCTTGTCTATTTCTTTCTGAATTTTTTCTTCAATCAAAGTAACGATATCTTCTTCAGATAAATTATCCCAATCGTACTTTTTATTCACATTTATAAAAAGATTGTTCCACTTTATAAATGGTCCAAAACGTCCTTTACCTTTTGTAACTTCCAAATCCTTGTACATATATATAGGAGCATCTGCTAATTCCTTCTCCTTTATATATATTAAAGCTTCATCGTATTCAACACTTAATGGGTCAACACCTTTTGGTAATGACACGAATTTTTTACCAAACTTAACGTAAGGTCCAAATCGTCCATTGTTAACTTCTACCTCTTCATCTTTATAATGACCTAATGCTTTTGGAAGTTTAAACAGGTCCATAGCTTCTTCAAAAGTTATAGAACCTAAGTGTTGATCTGGTGATAAACTCGCATATTGAGAATCTTCCTCATCGTCTGGTGTCCCTAATTGTACTAGAGGTCCAAATTTACCTAAACGCACTAAAACTGTTCGCCCTGTTTTTGGATCTGTACCTAAAATACGTTCACCAGATTCACGTTCTGCATTTTCTTGAACATCTTGAACCTGTGGATGAAACCCTTTATAAAAGTCTTTCATCATTTCTCTCCAATCTTCCTTTCCTTCAGCGATATCATCAAAACGATCTTCAACTTTAGCCGTAAAATTGTAATCTAAGATACTTTCAAAATGCTTTACTAAGAAATCAGTAACTATATTACCTATATCAGTTGGCACTAATTTTCCTTTATTAGAACCGGTTTGTTCTGAAAGTGTGTTGTCCTTAATCTTTTGATCTTCTAAAACTAATTGCTTATAGCTTCTCTCATCACCTTCATGTGTGCCCTTTTCTACATAGTTTCTATTTTGAATTGTAGAAATTGTTGGCGCATAAGTAGACGGACGACCAATACCTAACTCTTCTAATTGCTTTACTAAAGAAGCTTCAGTGAATCTTGCAGGTGGTCTTGTAAATCGTTCTGTTGCTGTAATGTATTTATTCTGAAGTGCTTCTCCAATTTTTAAATCTGGTAAAATACCTTCTTGTTCTGCATCTTCATCATCAGTACCCTCTAAGTATACTTTAAGAAATCCTTCAAAAGTTATGATTTCCCCATTTGCAGTAAATTGTTCGCTTACCTTATTTTTTGAATCTATCTGAACTTTAAGATTAGTACGCTCTAATTTAGCATCACTCATTTGAGATGCAATAGCACGTTTCCATATTAAATCGTACAATCTTGCTTGATCGCGTTCTACACCAACAGAATGGTTCGCAAAATCAGTAGGTCTAATCGCCTCGTGAGCTTCTTGCGCTCCTTTAGATTTACCTTTATAATTTTTAGGATTGCTAAACTCAGCTCCATAAGCTGAAATTATTTCGTTTTGCGCTCCTTTTTTAGCTTCGTCAGATAAGTTCACACTATCTGTTCTCATGTATGTAATGAGACCAGCTTCATACAAACGTTGCGCATTTTGCATCGTTCTACTTACTGAATATCCTAATTTACGAGAAGCTTCTTGCTGAAGTGTCGATGTTGTAAATGGTGCAGCTGGCGACTTTTTTGCTGGTTTCTTTTGTAAATCTGAAACTTTATAACCAGCTCCTATATTATTATTTAAAAATTCGAAAGCCTCTTTTTCAGAATTAAAATTCTTAGGTAATTTTGCCTTAAAAGAACTACCACCTTCGGTAGTAAACTCTGCATCAACCCTATACGACGCCTTAGCTTCGAATGCATGAACCTCTTTTTCGCGTTCTACAATTAAACGCACTGAAACCGATTGCACTCTACCAGCAGATAAACCACCTTTCACTTTTCTCCATAACACGGGAGACAACTCGTAACCGACAATACGGTCTAAAACACGTCTTGCTTGCTGTGCATCTACTAAATTATAATCTATACTTCTTGGATTCTCAATAGCTTTATTGATAGCGCTTTTTGTAATCTCATGAAATACAATTCGTTTGGTCTTGTCTTTATCTAACTTTAAAGTTTCAGCTAAATGCCAAGCAATCGCTTCTCCTTCTCGATCCTCATCACTCGCTAACCATACAATGTCTGCTTTCTTTGCTAAATCCTTTAATTTTTTAACGACATCTTTCTTGTCTTTAGAAACCTGATACTTGGGCATAAAATCACCTTCGACATCTACTCCTAATTCTTTAGATGGTAGATCTGCAATGTGTCCAAAACTGGACTCTACTTTGTAATCTTTTCCTAAAAATTTTTCAATAGTTTTAGCCTTTGCAGGTGACTCAACAATAACGAGATTTTTTGACATTCTTAAAATTTTGCGTTTACAAATGTATATGAAAATTAAGATACAATCCTAATTTGGTCGTAAATAGGATGCATTTTATCGTGATTAAAGTATTACAAAAAGCAGAAGAAGCCCTACAAGTTATGAGGCTTCTTCGATTTATAAAAATTTTTAAATCTTAATTAATAGGTATATAAAACGGAATCAGGCAATCCTTCTATATTTAACACCACTTCGTTGGTTCCTTCTACTTGTAATGACGTTAAATCAAAAGTTTCTTCTTTTTCAAAAACCGCCAAACACGCTTCATTATTATAAAGCGTCAATTTCATATACCGTTGCGGTGGCATGGATTCGGCTATATTTTCAGAATCTATTAGTGTTAATTCCCAAGAACTAGCATCACAACCACTTGAGGTAATATGAACCATTAAACAATCATTATTCAAACTAACATTTAATACTCCGAAGTAACTCGTCTCAGAAGATTCATAAGTTGTACTATCAGTTATGACTTCTAAACCACAAGGTATTACTACCGTATCGTCGTCATCGCATTGAAAATTCATCAATAACATGCATAATAATAACAATGATAAAATTTTTCTAAACTTCATAAGATTGTTTCATTACAGACACAAGACGCCTTAAAAGGTTGCGTTAAAATGTAGACAATTGTTCAATGCGTCTCATTTGTTCGTTTTCATCATCAAAGCCAACAACTTCCTTATAAACAAAATAGGCAGGTAACTGACCAAATGAAGAAGTCACATATAGTCCAAAACCACACATTAAAAACCCAGTGACCATTGCTAAAAACCCTGACACAATCATAAGTCCAAAAGAAATTAACCATTTTTTATTACCAAGATCAAAACCTAATTTAATAATTTCTGAAATGGATAAATCAGGATTAAAAGCATAGACAACCACAATAAAAGATAATGGAACAACAGCATATATAATAGGAAGAAAACATAATAGTGTTGCTAAAAAAGCAATACCTGTAAATGCAACACCTAGCTTAATAGTTTTACCCAAATACGGTTTTTTGAAGAAATAAAAATAATCCTCTCTTCCCATTTGCTCTAAGTCTTTTAGTTTACAGATTCGGTAAAATGCCGCCTTTAAGCCCAATCCAATGGCACTCATTGCTACAATCATAAAAACATAAACAATAACAAGTACAACTACCATAATAACACTCATTCCTGATTGCCCATAAGAATCGTAAGAGTCATAACTACTACTAACGGTTAAAGCACTAATAAAACCAAAGAACAACAAAGGAATATAAACAACCATTATTACTGGTATTGCTAAAACCATATTTAATAATAGCGTTACCAAGCCTTGTACCCAAACTTTTTTAAATAATTCTATAGATTGATTAAATATAGTTCCAAAATCTAGCGCACTTGCATTTTCAATTCGACTTTTAATTTCAGTACTGTTCATTTTTGGTTATTTAGTTAGTTCGCCAAAAGAAACCAATTTTATTTAGATATTCAAGAAAACCCTATCCTAACAGCTTTTAAAGTTTAATTAAACATTATGACTGCCACTTTGTCATAATCCATAAAATAATATTATCTTTGCATGCTTATTGAGATTTGAAGTATTCACGACAGCTGATGGAAAAAATTATAGACGAAAACAAACAAGGAGAAACCTTAATCATAGACAAGAAAGAAGGTAACCAACGAAAACTATTTATTGAAAGTTATGGCTGCGCTATGAATTTTAGTGACAGTGAAATTGTAGCTTCCATTTTGTCTGAACAAGGTTTTAACACTACCCAAATCCTTGAAGAAGCAGATCTTGTTTTGGTAAACACCTGCTCTATCAGAGACAAAGCTGAACAAACCGTTAGAAAACGACTGCAAGAATACAATGCCATAAAACGCATCAACCCAAAAATGAAAGTTGGCGTTTTAGGTTGTATGGCAGAACGTTTAAAAACCAAGTTTTTAGAAGAAGAAAAAATAGTAGATCTCGTTGTAGGACCAGATGCTTACAAGGATTTACCAAATCTTCTTGCCGAAGTTGAAGAAGGCAGAGATGCTATTAACGTTATACTATCTAAGGAAGAAACTTATGGAGATATCTCACCTGTAAGATTAAATAGTAATGGCATTACAGCTTTCGTTTCTATTACGCGTGGTTGTGATAATATGTGTACGTTCTGTGTTGTACCGTTTACACGTGGAAGAGAACGTAGTAGAGACCCACAAAGTATTATTGAGGAAGTAAACGACTTATGGTCTAAAGGATTTAAAGAAATCACGCTTTTAGGTCAAAACGTTGATAGTTACCTATGGTATGGAGGTGGCCTGAAAAAGGATTTTAATAATGCTTCCGAACTTCAGAAAGCAACAGCTGTAAACTTTGCTAATCTTTTAGAATTATGTGCTAAAGCACAGCCAAAAATGCGTATTCGATTTTCAACATCTAATCCTCAAGATTTTACGCTGGATGTTATTGAAACAATGGCGAAATATGATAATATCTGTAAGCATATTCACTTACCTGTACAAAGTGGAAGTGATCGTATTTTAAAAGAAATGAATCGCTTGCATACACGCAAGGAATATTTTGAACTAGTAGATAATATTAAACGTATTATTCCAGAATGTTCCATAAGTGTCGATTTAATTGCAGGTTTTCCAACTGAAACAGAAGAAGATCACCAAGACACCTTATCTTTAATGGAATATGTAAAATATAATTTTGGTTATATGTTTACCTATTCTGAACGTCCTGGAACTTTAGCTGGACGTAAAATGGAAGATGATGTACCAGAACCTATTAAAAAACGTCGTCTAAAGGAAATTATCCAATTAGAACGAAAGTATAGTGAAATTAATACACGTGCACACCTTAATAAAACCGTAGAGATTTTAATTGAGAAAGCTTCTAAAAAATCGGATTTACAATGGTCTGGAAGAACTTCTGATAATACGGTCGCCGTTTTCCCAAAAGAACATTATAAAGTAGGAGATTTAGTTGATGTACTTATAACAGATTGTACAAGCGCAACGCTTATTGGAAAAGCTATTGACTATTCTAAAAATAATTAAAAAAAATAAAAACATGAAAAAATTAATATTATTAGTATTCACTTTAGCACTTGTAACCTCCTGTGACAATGAACCTATAGATTCTGCTTATACTCAAGGAGGAGGAGGAAGCACCGGAGGAGGTAATGGCAGCGAAAGTGCTGACTTAACATTGTCTGTCTATGAATTAGATTCGCAGATTAATGTGGTGTTTTTTGGTCTTCCGATAGAAAGTATTACCAATTCATCATTTAATATTGCTAACGATAAAATTATATCTGGCACTAATGCGTTATCTGCTAACGGAAGTCCGTTTGAAAACGAAAACCTATCGATTACGCGTAACGCCTCTGGGCAAATTACAAGTAACATCTCAGTAAACACGGCAGGTATTACTACCAATGAAACCATAATAAATTACACTAATGGAGTCGTCTCAAATATTACTTATGATTATTATGACGATGACGATGAGGACTATATCTATAATTTCACATACGATGGCAATACTATAACTCGAACCGAAGAAGGATCTACAATTTCTACAGTTTTTACAGTAGATGGATCTGATCGTATAATTAAAAAAGAATCTTTTGAAGGGGGATCTTCAATTCAAACAGAAACTGTAGCTTATAATGCCGCTGGCAATATTACGTCTAGCACAATAACTGGAGAAATACAAAGAAATATAGTTTTTCAATTTGATAATAATATTAATCCTATAAAAGTAATTTTTGAAGACAACTACCTATTAACCTTTTTAGAGGATGATTATTCTGATGAAATCGGAGGGCAAATAGCACAATTCTTCTCTACAAACAATTGGAATGCGGCTACTTATGATGGAGTTGCGTACAACTTTGATTTAACATATAATTCAGCTGGAAGAATAGAAACAAGAGATATAGCTTATAATTTTGGACCTGAATTATCTTTTATGTTCAACGAAAGATTTTCATACGTTAACTAATTATGGAATCAATTCAAGCCATAAAACAACGCTTCGGCATTATAGGAAATGACCCTAAACTTAATCGCTCCATAGAAAAAGCGATTCAAGTGTCGCCTACTGATATTTCAGTATTAGTCACTGGCGAAAGTGGTGTTGGTAAAGAAAGCATTCCAAAAATCATACACCAATTATCACACAGAAAACACGGTAAGTATATTGCAGTAAATTGTGGAGCTATTCCAGAAGGTACTATCGATAGCGAATTATTTGGACATGAGAAAGGTGCTTTTACAGGAGCAACAGCTACACGTTCTGGCTATTTTGAAGTTGCAGATGGAGGTACTATTTTTTTAGATGAAGTTGGAGAATTACCATTAACTACGCAAGTGCGTTTACTTCGTGTTTTAGAGAATGGTGAATTTATAAAAGTTGGTTCTAGTAAGGTTCAAAAAACCGATGTTAGAATTGTTGCCGCTACAAACGTTAATATGTTTGAGGCCATTAAAAAAGAAAAATTCAGAGAAGATTTATATTACAGACTGAGTACCATTGAAATTAATTTACCTCCATTACGTGAGCGTAAAGAAGATATTCACTTATTATTCAGAAAATTTGCCAGCGATTTTGCATTAAAATATAAAATGCCAACGGTTAAATTAACAGATGATGCTGTCAATTTATTAGTAAAATACCGTTGGAATGGAAACATTAGACAATTGCGAAATGTTGCCGAACAAGTTTCAGTTTTAGAGCAAAACCGCACTATAAATGGTATAACTATCCAGAATTATTTACCTAGCACAGGCAGTAATTTACCAGCTGTAGTTAACAGTTCTAAATCCGAAAGTGATTTTAGTAGTGAGCGAGAGATTTTATACAAAGTCTTATTTGATATGAAGAGTGACCTCAACGATCTTAAAAAACTCACCATGGAACTCATGAAAAAAGGAAGTGATTCCGATGTTCAAAAAGATAACGAGCATTTAATTCAGAAAATCTATGGAGAAGATAAAGACGAAGAATTTGAAGCTGCTGTTGAAGATTTAGAGGTTTTATCGCTTGCAGAACACACTGACGCAGATGAGAGTGTTGTTTCAGAAACGGAAGATAAATACCATTTTGCAGAAGAAATAGAAGAAGAGGAAACGCTATCTTTACATGACAAAGAATTAGAACTGATTAAAAAATCATTAGAGCGCCATAGTGGAAAACGTAAATTAGCTGCTGCAGAACTAGGCATTAGCGAACGAACGCTCTACCGAAAAATAAAACAATTCGATCTTTAAGATAAGTTTAAGAACGCCACAATAAGATAACAATCATTTTTAAGTTATTAATAAAATTGATTCCATCAGACATTTAATCAAATAGACATTAGTTAATGAATTCATTCAAATACTTTCTCATAGTTGGCATTTGCCTTGTATGTTTTGGCTGTAAAGTCAACTATTCATTTACAGGCATCACAGAAACACCTGAAACGTTTCAAGTTAACTTCTTCCAAAACAATGCCGATTTGGTAGAACCAGGTTTAGATCAATTATTCACAAATGCCCTTCAAGATCTTATATTAAATCAAACAAGCGCACAATTAGTAACCTCTGGAGGGGAAGTGATTTATGAAGGTGAAATTGTTGAATACCGTATTGCTCCGATGACAGCTACAGCAGAAAATACTGCTGCACAAAACAGATTAACGATTGGAGTACGAGTACGCTATATCAACACAAAAGATGAAGAAAAAGATTTTGAACGCAATTTTTCATTCTACTATGATTATGGAGCAAGCGAACAACTTTCTGGCAGTATCAAATCTGCTGCTTTCGACGAAATATTAGAACGATTAACACAAGATATTCTTAATGCTTCTTTAGCAGATTGGTAAAAATTATGCAGCTTCAAGACCTTACATATTTATTAAAACATCCAGAAGCCATTACAGCCTCTCAAACCGAAGTGCTTTCTTCGGCAATTAAAGAGTATCCTTATTTTCAATCTTTAAGAGCGTTGTACCTTAAAGGCTTAAAACAAAAGGAAAGTTACAAGTACAATAATGCGTTGAAAATCACAGCTGCACATACCGCAGATCGTAGTGTATTGTTTGATTATATTACCTCGGATATTTTCAATCAAAATGAAATATCCGAACAGATTAAGCAAAACACAGAGCATATAAAGTCTATTGAAGTTAATGAAATAGATGATATTTCTGTTAACAAGAGTGTCACCATAGATGATGCTTTAAAAGCTCATATTAAAGCAACAGAAGGGGTTTTGGATCCTGGTTTATTTGAGATAAAACCAATGCCTAAACCTAGGTTAGAAACTAAAGCACCAAAAATTGAGGATTCTATCATTGCTGTTGATGTAAAAAATATTACACCAGAAAAAGAATTGAAAATAGGTGAACCGTTAAAATTTGATAAAACGGAAAATCATTCGTTTACAGAATGGTTAAAAATTACGAGTTTTAAACCTATAAATCGAGATAAAGTTGAAGTCGAAATAGATCCAGAAATTGAAATTGAAACAGAAAAAGAAATTTCACAAGCTGAAACGACGTCTCCGCTTCATAATAAATTAGCTATTATCGATAAATTTATAAGCGAAAATCCAAAGATCAAACCTGTCTCTAACAATGCGCCAAAACCGAAGTTAGTTAACAATGACAACCCTATTTCGGATAGCTTAATGACTGAAACTTTGGCTCGAATTTATTTAGAACAAAAAAAATATGATAAGGCAATTCAATCTTACAAAATTTTAAGTTTGAAATATCCAGAAAAAAGTAGTTTCTTTGCACACCAAATAAAATTGGTAAAAGAATTAAAAGATAATAATACAATATAAAATGAGTGCATTTTCAATTTTTTTAATCTTAATCGTAATCGTTGCCTTTTTACTTATAGTAGTAGTTATGGTACAAAATCCTAAAGGTGGAGGATTATCATCTTCTTTTGGTGGTGGTGGCACCCAACAAATGGGTGGAGTAAAGAAAACAGGTGACTTTTTAGACAAGAGTACATGGTTTTTAGCGACAGCCTTAATTGTTTTAATCTTAGCATCGAATGTTACTATTAGTTCTGGTGGAAATGTTGAATCTAAAGCTTTAGATACGAACGAATCTACTGAGATGCCAATTGTACCTGCACCAGCAACAGACAATACAACAACTGACAGTGCATCTGAATAATAACAAATAGTTATTTTTATAAAGACATTGAGCCAACTTTTTAAGTTGGCTTTTTTTATACTCTGAATTTACTTGTGCTGAACTTGTTTCAGTATTTCAGAGTCTTTAAATTTAATAATGATGACTATTTTCAAAGTACATTGATATCATCTGAAACTTTGTCAGACTTTCTGTCTTGGCATAATTTTCGAACTACGCTAAAGCGTAATATTATTAATTAAATAACTAAAAAAACATATAACAAATGGGCTTAAACATTAAACCATTAGCAGACCGTGTTCTTGTAGAACCAAAAGAAGCTGAAACTAAAACAGCTTCAGGTATTATTATTCCAGATAATGCAAAAGAAAAACCACAAAGAGGAACTGTTGTTGCCATTGGTAATGGTACAAAAGACGAACCTTTAACAGTTAAAGTTGGAGACACTGTCCTTTACGGAAAATACGGAGGAACTGAGCTTAAATTAGAAGGTAAAGATTATTTAATGATGCGCGAGAGCGATATTCTTGCAATTGTCTAGATTGCTGTTAGCTATTGGCTGTTAGCCTTTAGTATACTTCCAATTAAAAATCAATTAATAAATTAATCTTTTAGCTAAAAGTCAAGTGCTCATAGCTAAAAGCTAAAAAAAACAAAAAATGGCAAAACATATAAAATTCGATATTGAAGCACGCGACGGATTAAAACGTGGTGTAGATGCTTTAGCAAATGCAGTAAAAGTAACTTTAGGCCCAAAAGGTCGTAATGTTATTATAGGAAGATCATTTGGTGCACCACAGGTGACTAAAGATGGTGTTTCTGTAGCAAAAGAAATTGAGCTTGAAGACGAGCTTGAAAACATGGGAGCGCAAATGGTAAAAGAAGTTGCATCTAAAACCAACGATTTAGCTGGTGATGGTACAACTACTGCAACTGTATTAGCACAAGCTATCGTAAAAGAAGGTCTAAAAAACGTTGCCGCTGGTGCAAACCCAATGGATTTAAAACGTGGAATTGACAAAGCTGTCGCTGCGATTATTAACGATTTAGAAAAGCAGACTCAAAAAGTAGGTAGCGATTCTGACAAGATTAAGCAAGTTGCTGCAATTTCGGCTAACAACGATGATACTATTGGTGATTTAATCGCCAAAGCTTTCGGAAAAGTTGGCAAAGAAGGGGTTATTACTGTAGAAGAAGCTAAAGGCATGGAAACTTACGTTGACGTAGTTGAAGGCATGCAGTTTGACAGAGGTTATTTATCTCCTTACTTCGTAACAGATGCTGACAAAATGATTGCTGATTTAGAAAATCCATACATCTTATTATTCGATAAGAAAATTTCTAACTTACAAGAAATTCTTCCAATATTAGAACCCGTTGCACAATCTGGTCGTCCGTTATTAATTATTGCAGAAGATGTTGATGGACAAGCATTAGCAACCTTAGTAGTTAACAAATTACGTGGTGGACTTAAAATCGCTGCTGTAAAAGCACCTGGTTTTGGCGACAGACGTAAAGCAATGTTAGAAGATATCGCTATCCTTACAGGTGGTGTAGTTATTTCTGAAGAAAGAGGTTTCTCATTAGAGAATGCAGATCTTACAATGTTAGGTACTGCTGAAACAGTAACTATTGACAAAGACAACACAACCATCGTTAATGGAAACGGAAAAGCTGATGATATTAAAGCTAGAGTTAACCAAATTAAAGCTCAAATAGAAACAACGACTTCTGATTATGACAAGGAAAAACTTCAAGAGCGTTTAGCTAAGTTAGCTGGCGGAGTTGCTGTACTTTATGTTGGTGCTGCTTCTGAAGTTGAAATGAAAGAAAAGAAAGATCGCGTTGATGATGCTTTACATGCAACACGTGCTGCTGTAGAAGAAGGCATTGTTGCTGGTGGTGGAGTTGCTTTAGTGAGAGCTAAGAAGTGTTTAGAAAAAATCACTACTGAAAATTTAGATGAAACTACTGGTGTACAAATCGTAAATAAAGCGATTGAGTCACCATTAAGAACCATCGTAGAAAATGCAGGTGGTGAAGGTTCTGTAGTAATCAATAAAGTTTTAGAAGGTAAAAAAGACTTCGGTTATGATGCTAAATCTGAAACTTATGTAGATATGCTTAAAGCTGGAATTATTGATCCTAAGAAAGTAACACGTATTGCTTTAGAAAATGCCGCTTCTGTAGCTGGTATGATCTTAACCACAGAATGTGCTTTAGTAGATATTAAAGAAGATGCACCAGCCATGCCAATGGGTGGAGGCGGAATGCCAGGCATGATGTAGTGGCAAATTGCTACGGATAAATCATCTCACTTTTACGATAATAACGTAAAAACTGAGATATAAAAAAACTAGTCACTGAGCATAGTTGAAGTGACGTTATAAAAGTAAAAGCCTTTGATGAAAATCAGAGGCTTTTGTTATTATTGGACGCTACAAGTTTTTGATAACTGAACGTAGTCGAAAATTAAAATCTACGAGGCCTTTTGTATGGACTAAAACTGAAAACTCGATTATATTCCTTAGATTTAGACATCTAATCTAACGAATCTATGGCAAAAACAGCTTGGAAGTACACTTTAAGGGAAATTATAATTGTTATTATAGGTATTTCAATTGCATTTAGCATGAATAAGTGTGCTGAGAACGTAAAGGATAATAAACTTAAAACGCAATATCTTACAAACCTTAAAAGAGATGTTGAAGCAGACAAAATTCAATTAGAAAAAAACATTGAAGCTATTGACAAAAAATTAGCTAATTGTGCTGAAATTATTCCTGTTTTGAATTCTGAAACAAAACAAGATATGCGATTAATGAATAATATTTTCGCAATAGTAAAATATGTAAACTTTAGCCCTAAAAGCATCACTTACAAAACCTTAATAAATTCAGGAGACTTAAAATTAATAGAAGATTTTGAACTCAAAACAGCCATTCAAAAGCATTATGCCAACTACGATGAAATGTCTGATGATTATGTAAGACACACCAGTTTAATAAAAGACTATCTAGGAAACTATTTAGTGAACCATGCCGACTATGATCAAATACCACAAGGTAAAGGCCCCTTTTTAGATGAAATTAAATTAAAAAATATTGTAAGAGCTCTATTAACTACCTTTGATGCAAAGAAAAAAGCAACGCAACTAGGTGTTGACAGCTGTGATATTCTTATTGCAGAAATTGATGCTGCTTTAAAGTAAAAATCATAGTTGCTAGCTAAAGATTCTTCATGTCATTCAAAACGAGAACAACACATAAAAAAAGCCTAAATTTTCATTTAGGCTTTTTTTATTTACTTTATTTTCCGTCTTCTTTTTCCTTTTTGTGATCGTTCTGCACTTCCTCATCTCTATACTTACAACAATCGTGAATTGAATTATATTGCTCTTCAGTTGCTTTAATTTCCTTGGTATCATGACCAACAGTAGCTACACTTTTAGAAATTGTTTTTATATCTGTTTTACGCTCATCAAAGATGAGTTTTAACTCGTGCGTATCAACACTCCAAACAGCAGATTTAACCCCTTTGGTTCTAATAGCCGCCTTCTCAATACGATCTTTACACATACCGCAAACACCATCTACTTCTATATTTGCCTTTTTGTTTTTATCTTGTGCAAAAGCTAATGTTGTTATAAACAACGTAAAAATTAAAATTACTCTTTTCATCTTATTTAGTTTTTAATTATTCTGAACTTGTATCAGAATCTGTTCGTTTCTATTATTCTATTTGTTGCGCTATTGTGAGACATTTCTCAAGTTGTAATAATCTTTCAAGAGTATTCTTAACTTTAAAAGATTGCTTCATCAAACTTCCTCGCAATGACGTTTCAATTACTACTTTATTCTAAATCGCAATCCAGCATAATACATGCTTCCATAAATTGGACCATATACAAAATTACTATCAAAATTTGAACCAAATGGGTTGTCTGCACTGATAACAGGATCATCTTGACGCACATTAGTTACATTTTCTCCTCCTAAATATACTTCAAATTTCGGAGAAAATACTTTAGTGACTTGCAAGTTTAACGTTCCTATTGTTGGTGTTTCATCTGGTAATTGATATTGTGCAGCGCTTATGTCTGTACTTGGAAAACGTTGTGCACTTAACCAATTGAACGTCGCATCAAACTTCCATTGGCTATTGTTTTTCACTTCAGTTTCATACGATGCATTTGCAAACAAACGATGCTTTGGCACTAATGGTTTCTCTAATTTACCTGAATTTTTATAATCGGTTTGAATATCGTAATACTTATAAGCCATTCGCAAATCAAAATGCTCAAAAGCATTATAATTAAATTCAAACTGAAAACTATTCGCGTAGCTATTTCCTTCTAAATTATAAAAATTAACTTCGTAAGGATTTTCCCAATCTACAACAACTTGATTTTGAAAATCGGTTCTATAAAAATCAAAAGTCACGTCAGCTTTTCTATCAAATAAATTAAAGCCTTGTAAGTAGCTAACTCCATAATTCCATGCAATTTCAGGATCTAATCCATAAACTTCCCCACCAGAATCCAAAATATTGATTTGTCTAGAACTGGCGAACATATTCTGGTTTTCAGCAAAAATATTAGCACTTCGTTTCCCTCTTCCTATTGAGAATCTTAATGCCGATTTCTCCCAAGGTGTATACCTCAAATGAAAACGAGGTGTTACAAAAAAGCCTAATCTATTATGCTGATCTACACGTATACCAGCCGTCATCGTAAGCTTATCTAAATTATCGTAAGCGTATTCAAAAAAGCCCCCAACTGAGTTCTCAGTGCGCTCATAGGTATCTAAATTCACCAATTCATCAAAATGATCGTAAGTAAAGCTCAATCCTGTTTTTACCTTATGACGCGAATCTGAAATAATAGTACTATAAATTAAATTGGAATAAAAACTATTATGTCTAATATCATAAATGTTCTGTCCAAAATAAGAATCTTGATTGTGATGACTAAATGCCATTTGAAAACCAAGGTTTTGATAAGGAATTTCAGGATTCACATACCCAAACTTTGTCGTAACTTCAAAACGTTCCGAATTGATTTCACTTCCCCAAAAATTGGTCGTTCCTCTATCTGTATCAGGATTAAAATCTACTTGACCAGCCTGTTTTTCATCATTTAAATATTTTAAATTAATAAACGAAACAAACCCTTTTTCTGGATTAGTATATTGCCAGCGATTCATGACATTAATTTGATTATAGAGTGGCATATCTAAAAAGCCATCGTCATTAACATCGTGCTTTTTTTGATGAGTATTTCCATGTAAATACAAGCCTGTACTCCACTTTTCAGATACCTTAGTATTGAAATGCGTGTTAAGTTCTAGTCGCTCATTAGAACCACCATAAAGATTCACAAATAAATTATCGTCTGTAGTTGGTTTTACAAGTTCTGCATTTATTTGACCTGCAATACTTTCAAAACCGTTAACCACACTTCCGGTACCTTTGGTAATTTGAATACTTTCTACCCAAGTCCCAGGAATAAAACTTAAACCATAAGCTTGAGACGCGCCTCTAATAGCAGGAATATTCTCTGTGGCGATAAGTATGTAAGGAGACGTTAGTCCTAACATTTTTATTTGTCGCGTTCCTGTAACAGCATCCGCAAAATTAACATCGATTGATGGATTGGTTTCAAAACTTTCAGCCAAGTTACAGCAGGCTGCTTTTAGTAGCTCATCGCTTGTAACGGTAAATGTATTGGAAGCCTGTAAATACGATTTTCGTGTCGCTTGTTTTCGAGATGTAATTTCTACAGCATCCAACTCATCACTAGCTTGTAGGATATGCTTAATAAACTTGTTCTCATTTATAACTATTGTATCCGTTTTAAAACCGACGTAGCTAATAACTAATTTGTTATACGAAAACTTATAAGGTAATGTAAATGTGCCATCCTCAGCAGTAATTGCTCCTATTGAAGAATCTAACCAATAGACATTTGCGCCAGGCAATGGCATTTCCTTTCCGCTGCTTCTTTCAAAAACAACGCCTTTTAATTGATCTTGTGCAGATAACATCAGCGACAAGAACATAAAATTTATAAATAAATATTTTTTCATTTGTTTGATTATCAGATATAACTAATTGCACATAAAAATGCGCATCCTTTTTTCTCTAAGGGTTATAAATGAATCAAATAAGGTAAACTTCATCCAAGAGATGAATGTCTTTTACTACCGTAGGAGGTAGATAATCTTTATGAGGGATGACCAAGTTTGGTAGACCTTCAAACAGATTGATATATGAATAACTATAAGCTATTAATACTTGTTGATGAATAACATCTAAATCTTCAAACGAATTGAGAGTGGTTTCAGATAGACCTTCAATAACATCAACCTCATCTTTACAACAGCTCATTTTTGTGATGCTTGCTTCCTCAACCTGTGCAAGATCATCTGCACACTTTTCAGTTTTAGAAAATATTGCGACATCGATTAGAGTATCTCCACAAAAGTGCTTCTCTATCGTTAATGACAATGTAGAAAACAATATCAATAATGATAAGCCAATAGAAAAAACTTTATGTGTGTATGAAAATTTCACGATGCAAAGCTACAAATTATTGAGTTGATAACGTAGAATTATTAAACTATTAACGATTTAGCCTGAAGTAATAGAAGGCTGGTAAGAGTAGAATTAAGCCAATGGGTTGAATTAAAAACCTCCTAATATTGAAAAACAAATAGTAATCCTCTTGCTTAGGATTTATGACGAAATATAAAAATGGGATGAGCAACAAAACATAACCCACTGAAAATACTAATACCGAAAACTTAATAATACTTTTATCCTTAAAGATGAGATATAAAATACCTAAAGAAATTACAGTATTTAAAACAAATCGTAATGTCGTAAACAAAACAAGCTTAGCAATTTCGCGTCTTGGACTATCCAAATATAAATAGTCATTTTCAAAAAACGTTAAATATGGGTCGTAAAAAAGCACATTTTCATAAGCTCTTATTAATATTAAGATCAATACCAATAGTCCAACTAATATGTAGGTGATTACTTTATTCATTCGACTTTATATTTTTAGAAAATCGATTTACCCAAACCATCCAAAGCAGAAAAACAGTACCATAAATTAACATAGGAAAAATTACAGTATGCAGAATTTCCCGCCTCCAAGGGTAATGATAAAGTCCCACTGATAAAATTACAATCCGAATTAAATTGAAAGCATAAATAATGATACTACCTGCTAATCCATAAAATAATGTCGTTTTAAATTTACCTGCAAACGCAATTAAAAAAGACAAAAACAAGATGATAACACTTATAGCATTGCAGCCTTCTACAACCCGTGCTACATACTTTCCGTTAATAATAACTTTCATTGATGGCTCATTGGGATGCGGAGCAATACTCGCATCATAACCCAAACCATTTAACAATGCATCAGTTTGTACAGCTACCAAATTGGTTAAATAATCCGGATAAAATTTAGAACCATCAGATACATTTAAATAAAGATTATAACCAATAGTTAAAATACCATATACAGCCAAAAAAGTGACTATAAAACGAATAACAGATTTGTATTTTACTAAAAGTGACTTCAAAAATTCCTAATGTTAGTTAGATGTTAAATTTATAAAAACCGTAATTTAAAATAGTGTATTTTAGATACTTTTGCAAAAAGTTTTTTACACCTATGAATTTACACGATTTAAAACCCGAAATAAAATCAATTATCGCACAAGACAATCTTAGTGTTGACCAACGTCTATTAAAGATTTGCGAAACTCTAGAAGCAAATATAAGTTATTATAATTGGGTGGGTTTTTACTTTAAAAATGGAGATAAAGACGAATTAAAGTTAGGACCATATGTCGGTGAGCCAACGGATCATATCATAATTCCATTTGGAAAAGGTATTTGTGGGCAAGTGGCTATAAGTAATCAGAATTTTGTGGTTCCAGATGTGGCTGCTCAAGATAACTATATTGCTTGCAGTATTACTGTTAAGGCCGAGATAGTAATTCCTATTTTTGTAAATAACGAAAATGTAGGTCAAATAGATATTGACTCTAATACGCCAGACCCATTTACAGAAGCAGACGAACGGTTTTTGGAGTTTGTTTGCAAAGAAGTTTCTTCTTTATTAAAACAAAATCCCAGTTAAAACTTTATATGCAAAAATTAATTAGCTAAAATTTCACACAATTAAGACGCTAATAAATTCACGTATTAAATATTATAAGATTACAAGTAAGTTACATCCCTGTTCGTATAGCCTCAACAGGATCTAATCGAGATGCCGACAATGCAGGAATCACTCCTGAAATTAATCCTATAACAGACGATATAAAAAATCCAAGAAGCATATTTTGAATGGAAAGCACAAATTCAAAATCCTCGGTAAGACTACTTCCTATTAAGGTTCCAATCCAAACCAAAAACAGACCTACTAATCCACCAACAACGGCGAGGATTACAGCTTCAAATAAAAATTGAAACAATATGAATTTATTTTTAGCACCTAATGATTTCTGAATTCCTATTAGATTAGTTCGCTCTTTAACGCTCACAAACATAATATTAGCAATTCCAAAACCACCAACTAGCAGTGAGAAGCCACTTATTATCCAGCCAATTAAATTCATGTAACCTAAGATTTCATCAATAGCATCCTGAAAACCGGAAATTACCCTAATAAAAAACGTATCTATTTCATCGGGTTTTAAGCCTCTATTATTACGCATTACCTGAGTCACTTCAGCTTTTACACCTTCTATATCAGAACCTTTTTTCGGCTTAATTATAACGATATACTTCATAAATGGATTATTATCTCCATATCGGTTTCTCACATAATTTGCCGGCAGAAAAATAGAAATATCATTACTATCACCAAATAAGCCAGAACCTTCTTTTTTAACCACCCCAATAACCGTAAATTTCTGACCGTAAAGGCGTACTTTTTTACCGATAGGCTCTAACTCACCAAAAAGCGATTTTGCAATTTCAGAACCGATAACCACTACAGGGCGCCCCGAATTTGATTCAGACTCGTTATAAAAACGGCCTTTTTCAAATTCCATAACTTGAATATCGATAAACTCATGCGATACTACAACGGTATTAACACTACTTACCAATTCTGATTCGTATCTAATATTTTCCCGTTTCACAAATAACTGTAAAGCCACATGTTCTGCATCAGCAACAGAAGATTTTATACTTCTAAATTCATTATAAGACACTTCATCAAAAGTTTCTCTTTGCCAACGTGGCACATCTGTTGGTCCAAAAGACATGTTGGCTAAATACATGGTATTGCTATCTAGAGAACTTAATTGACCTTGGATGGTTTTATCCAAAGAATCCACTGCTGCCAAAACTGCGATGATAGAAAATATGCCAACCGTTACACCTAAAAGCGACAAGAATGTCCTGAGTTTGTTAGTACGTAGTGCATTTATAGCGAATGAAAAACTCTCATTTAGTAAACGTAAATAGACCAGCATGCAAGGATTGTTTTATAACATTTTAAAGATAGGACGTTTTCAACAATATATTGTTACAAAAAACTTAAAGAAACTCGTTTTCCCATCGAGCTTTTCTTTTTGAATATGCTTACTTTTGCACGATCTAAAACACAACACAACATTATGAGCAACAAAACCATTTCATCGGCACTAATTTCCGTATTTAGTAAAGATGGATTAGCACCTATCGTAAAAAAATTAAACGACCTCAACGTTACGATTTATTCCACAGGAGGCACAGAAAAATTCATCAAAGATTTAGGTATCGATGTCGTACCAGTAGAAGATGTCACCTCTTATCCTTCTATTCTTGGCGGACGCGTAAAAACATTACATCCTAAAGTTTTTGGAGGTATTTTAAATCGTCAGAACCACGAAGGTGATGTTGCTGAATTAAAAGAATTTGAAATTCCTCAAATCGATGTTGTCATTGTAGATTTATATCCTTTTGAAAAAACTGTAGCTTCTGGGGCGAGCAATCAAGATATTATTGAAAAAATTGATATTGGAGGTATTTCTTTAATTAGAGCTGCAGCCAAAAACTATGCTGATGTGACTTGCGTGTCTTCTGTAGATGATTATGCTGAATTTTTAGAATTATTAGAAACTAAAAACGGTGAAACCTCTGAAGATGATAGAAAACAATTTGCAGCAAAAGCATTTAATGTGTCTTCGCATTACGATTCTGCTATTTTTAATTACTTCAATAAAAACCAAGAAATTCCAACTTTAAAAATTTCAGAAAACAACGGAAAAGTATTGAGATATGGAGAAAATCCACATCAAAAAGGCTTTTTCTTCGGCGATTTTGATGAAATTTTCACAAAACTACATGGAAAAGAATTAAGTTATAACAACCTATTAGATGTCGATGCTGCCGTTAACTTGATGTTAGAATTTAAAAACGATTCACCAACATTTGCCGTTTTAAAACATAACAATGCTTGTGGATTAGCACAACGCGATACCTTACACCAAGCCTATGTAGATGCTTTAGCAGGTGATCCTGTTTCTGCTTTTGGCGGTGTTCTAATCAGTAATACAGAAATCGATGTCGCAACTGCAGAAGAGATTCATAAATTATTTTGCGAAGTGGTTATTGCACCTTCTTTTTCAACTGAAGCTTTAGAAATTTTAAAAGGAAAGAAAAACAGAATCCTTTTAATCCTGAAAGATATAGATATGCCACAAACCAACGTTAGAAGTTGTTTAAATGGTGTTTTAGTTCAAGATAGAAATAATGTTACAGACACACTTGAAGGTTTAAAAGCTGTAACAAATAAGACAGCGACTACTGAAGAGTTAGACGATTTAATATTTGCTTCAAAAATTTGCAAACACACAAAATCTAATACCATTGTTCTTGTAAAAGGCAAACAATTGTGTGCTAGTGGTACAGGACAAACAAGTCGCGTTGATGCCTTAAATCAAGCGATTCATAAAGCGCAATCCTTTAAATTTGATTTAAACGGATCGGTTATGGCTAGTGATGCATTTTTCCCATTTCCAGATTGTGTAGAGATTGCGGATAATGCAGGAATTACAGCAGTGATTCAACCAGGAGGCTCTATAAAAGACCAATTGAGTATTGACTATTGTAACGACCATAATATAGCTATGGTAATGACGGGCACACGTCATTTTAAACATTAAAAATAATATTTCAGAACCCAAAATAGAGATGCAAACCATCTTAATTTTGGGTTCTTTTTTTTCACCAAAGTCCTCATCTTATTTGTTTTATTCATAAAGTGAAAGAAAAAACAAAAAAAGTTTAGCAATAAACATCTTTAAACATATAAATAACGTATATTTTACTACTTTTACAGATAGTCTTAAAAATAAGACACGAACAACCCAAATAATTAAGAATAGCGCATGGGATTTTTTGATTTCCTAACGGAAGAAATAGCCATAGATTTAGGAACCGCAAATACACTGATAATACACAACGACAAAGTTGTTGTTGACAATCCATCGATAGTAGCAAGAGACCGCATTAGCGGAAAAATTATAGCCGTTGGTAAAGAAGCCAACATGATGCAAGGAAAAACACACGAAAACATCAAAACGATTCGTCCGTTAAAAGATGGGGTTATTGCTGATTTTGATGCTTCTGAGCAAATGATTAGCATGTTTATTAAGAACATTCCTGCATTGAAGAAGAAATTTTTCAATCCAGCATTGCGCATGGTGGTTTGTATTCCTTCTGGTATTACTGAAGTGGAAATGCGAGCTGTAAAAGAATCTTGTGAACGTGTTAACGGAAAAGAGGTCTATTTAATACACGAGCCGATGGCAGCAGCAATTGGTATTGGTATTGATATTATGCAGCCTAAAGGAAATATGATTGTAGATATTGGAGGAGGAACTACTGAAATTGCCGTTATAGCGCTTGGTGGTATTGTTTGTGATAAATCGGTAAAAGTTGCAGGTGACGTTTTTACAAATGATATTATCTATTACATGAGAACCCAACACAATTTATATGTTGGTGATAGAACTGCTGAAAAAATTAAAATTCAGATTGGTGCAGCTACTGAAGATTTAGAATTACCTCCAGAAGATATGAGTGTTCAAGGCCGTGATTTATTAACTGGAAAACCAAAGCAAGTTCAGATTTCGTATCGTGAAATTGCAAAAGCCTTAGATAAATCTATTTTGCGTATTGAAGATTCAGTAATGGAGACACTTTCTCAAACACCTCCAGAACTAGCTGCAGATATTTACAATACAGGTATTTATTTAGCTGGTGGTGGCTCTATGTTAAGAGGTTTAGACAAACGACTATCTCAGAAAACAGATTTACCAGTTTATATTGCAGAAGATCCATTAAGAGCTGTGGTTAGAGGTACAGGAATAGTACTTAAAAACTTACCTAAATACAAAAGTATATTGATTAAATAAGAAGTAAATAATGCAACAAATTTTTAATTTTGTTATTAAAAACAAAACATTTCTGTTGTTTTTATTGCTTTTTAGTATTGCTTTAGCTTTAACGATTCAATCGCATTCTTATCACAGGAGTAAATTCATAAATTCAGCCAATTTTCTAACTGGCGGAGTTTACGGTACAATGAATTCTGTTGATCAGTATTTTGATTTAAAAACTACTAATGACATTCTAACAGAAGAAAATAAACTTTTAAGAGAACAACTATTTAATACTGGGGTCACTAAAGACTCTTCATATATAGACAGCTCCTACACAAAAGGACAATATAGAATTACAATCGCTGACCTTTATAAAAACAGCTATTCTTCAACCAATAATATCCTTACCTTAAACAAAGGTAAAAACGATAGTATTAAGCAAGATTTTGGAGTTATGACTTCTAATGGTATTATTGGCATAATTGACAATACCTCCAACAATTATTCAACCGTATTATCGATTTTAAATGTGAAAAGTCAGATTAATGCTAAGATAAAATCTACCAATCATATTGGTTCTTTAACTTGGGATGGCAAATCACCGATTTATGTTCAGTTAGAAGACGTGTCACAGTTTGCACCTATAAAAGTTGGAGATACCATCCAAACAGGTGGTGAGTCCTCAATTTTCCCAAAGGGAATTGGCATTGGCACTATTACGAGTTTTGAAAGTGATATTAGTGGAGACACGTATACAATACAAGTAAAATTGTTTAACGACATGACGAATATTGGAACGGTTTATATTTTAGAAAATTTAGACCTTGCCGAAATTCGTTCATTAGAAAAAAGCAGTGATGAATAGTGTTGCTGGCAAAAATATCGTCCGATTCATTTTACTACTATTATTACAAGTCGTAATATGTAATCATATAGATTTTTTAGGCTATGTTAATCCTTACATCTATATCATTTTTATTTTTCTATTTCCTATACGAGAAGATCGATTAGCCCTTTTGCTAGTTAGTTTTTTATTAGGCATGTTAGTAGATATGTTTTCTGATTCTGGAGGTGTGCATGCCGCAGCTGCAGTTAGTTTAGCTTATGCAAGACCTATATTACTAAAAAGCTCATTTGGAATGCTATATGAGCATCATAGCATCAAATTTAGTACTACTGATATTGGCAGTTTAATTACATATATTTCATTAGGAACCGTAATTCATCATTTTATATTATTCTCATTAGAAATATTTAACATTTCGAACATACTTTTAGTGCTAAAAAAGACGTTATTTTCTAGTATCTTCACAATACTACTAAGTGTATTGATTATAATTCTATTTAGCCGAAACCGAAAATGAGAAAATTGCTACTTTTAACTACTGTGATCCTTGTTGGTCTCGTTTTTATTGCGCGCTTATTTTACCTTCAAGTTTATGACAATGCAGTCTATAATATTTTTGAAGACAACGCCATTAGAAAAGAGTACAACTATCCTAAACGTGGCTATGTGTATGACCGAAACGGAGAGTTATTAGTTGCCAACCAACCTTCTTACGATGTGATGGTAATCCCAAGAGAGGTGGCACCTTTAGATTCATTAGATATTGAAGAATTTTGTAGCCTTTTAAAAATAACTAGAGAAGATTACGATAAAAAATTAGAAAGAGCAACCCATTATTCCCCAAGATTGCCTTCACCTTTTGTGCCTCAGCTTTCAAAAAGAGACTATGCAGTTCTTCAAGAAAAAATGAGAAAGTATGAAGGTTTTTATATTCAAAAACGTTCTCTTAGATCCTATCAAACAACTATTGGAGCTAATGTTTTAGGAGATATTAGTGAAGTTAATCGGTCCATAATTTCCAAGCATCCTTATTATAAACTTGGTGATCTCATAGGTAATCAAGGAATTGAAAAAACGTACGAAGATATTCTTAGAGGAGTAAAAGGTATAAAATTCATTCAAAAAGATCGGTTCAATAAAAATATTGGCCCTTTTAAAAGTGGAGTTTTAGACACCTTACCACAGCCAGGTAAAGATATAACGATAACTATAGACTCTAATCTTCAGGCCTATGGAGAATTATTAATGAAGCACAAACGTGGAGGAATTATTGCAATAGAACCAGGCACAGGTGAAATATTAGCCATGATTTCTGCTCCTTCTTATAATCCTAACCTACTAGTAGGGAGGGATCGTTCTAAAAACTTCTCTCAATTATATAGAGACAGCATCGCTAAACCTCTTTTTGATAGAGGATTACAAGCTATGTACCCACCTGGTTCCCCTTTTAAAACACTCAATGCACTTGTCGCTTTACAAGAAGGAGTTGTAACTCCAGAAGAGCGTTTTAGTTGCGCAATGGGTTACAGATATGGCAATCGTAAAATGGCTTGCCACGCACATAGAAGTCCCGTAAACCTCAATGCTGGTGTTGCACAATCTTGTAATGCCTATTTTGCAAATGTTTACAGAAGAGTAATCGATAAATATGATACTCCTGCAGAAGGTATGGATGTATGGAGCAATCATATTAAAAGTTTTGGGCTGGGTGATTATTTAAACAATGATTTATCTGTAGGGCAACCAGGCAAAATTCCAAGCGCACAAACTTACGATAAAGGCTATGGTAAAAACAGATGGGCAACAACCTATACCATTTCTAATTCCATAGGTCAGGGAGAAGTACTTGCCACTCCAATTCAACTTGCAAATATGGCTGCAGCCATTGGTAATCGCGGCTATTATTATACTCCACATATTGTAAAAAATATCGAAGGCGATACGATTCCTGAAAAATATACTACGCCAAAATATACCACTATAGACAAACGTCATTTTGAACCTGTTGTACAAGGTATGTTTGACGTTTATAACGAAGGAACTGCTTCCACGTTAAGAGTTCCTGGAATAGATATCTGCGGAAAAACAGGGACTGCAGAAAATTTCACCATTATTGACAGTGTTAAAACACAACTTACCGATCATTCTATTTTTGTGGCTTTTGCACCAAAAGACAATCCTAAAATTGCGATTGCTGTTTTTGTAGAAAATGGATATTTCGGAAGTCGATTTGCAGGTAGAATAGCAAGTTTAATGATTGAACAATATTTAAAAGGGGAAACGACCAGAAAAGATATGGAGAATTTTGTTTTGAAATATTCTCTTGAACATGAATATGCAAAACCTTATTCTGGTGAACCTTTTGGGATTAATAGACAATCTACCCTCGATCCGGTTAGCGAAGAAGAATACCAAAATCTATTAAAACTTAGAGCTAAAATACCAAAGTCTTAAAGCATGTTAAGAGAAAACCAAAGACATTTTAAGTTTGATTGGATTACCATCATTCTATTTCTGTTATTACTTACTTTTGGGTATTTAAATATCATGTCAGCTTCTCATATTGGTGAAATCACTAGCTATTTCGACACAAGTCAACTTTATGGTAAACACCTTATATTTATTGGGCTGACCTTCTTCTTAATCATACTCATTCTCTCTTTTGAAGCCAAGTTTTACGAGCAGTTTGCAAGTATTATTTATTTGATTGCCATGCTGGCTTTAATAGGCTTATTTATTTTTGGAAAAGACGTTAATGGAGCGCGCTCATGGTATGGTATTGGCAGCATGACCATCCAACCTAGTGAATTTGCGAAATTCGCTACCGCATTGGCTGTTGCCAAATATATTAGTGATCTCCAAACTAATATGACGACTATAAAAGATCAGCTAAAGGTAGCTGCTATTATTTTTATTCCTGCGTTACTAATTTTACTTCAAAATGATGCCGGAAGTACCATCGTTTATTTAGCATTTTTCTTTGTTTTTTATCGTGAAGGCTTACAACAAGTATATTTAGTTATCGCTCTATCTTTAATCATCCTCGCCGTTTTAGGGCTTAAATTTGGTGTTCTAATTACAGCAATTGTGGTGACTACAATTCTTACCGTAGTCTATTTTATAAGAAAGAAAAAGAGAGGCTCTCTTTTACAATACTTAATTGTACTTTTAGTTTCTGTTGCTTTCTCTTATGGTGTAAAACTATTTTATGAACACGGCTTAAAAGCACATCAGCAAAATAGAATTAGCCTTTGGCTGCGATTAGAAAAAGATCCTGCCAAGCTTGAACGCATGAAAAAAGCAGAAGCTTACAACCTTATTCAATCAGAACAAGCCATAAGTTCTGGTGGTGTTTCTGGAAAAGGATTTATGCAAGGCACAAGAACCACAGGGAAATTTGTTCCAGAACAGCACACCGATTATATTTTTAGCACAGTAGGTGAAGAATGGGGATTTTTAGGCACAAGTGCTGTAGTCCTATTATTTGTATTGCTTATTGTTAGAGTCTTGTACTTGGCTGAAGGTCAAAAGTCACAATTTAGCCGTGTTTATGGTTATGGTGTAGCTTCTATTCTTTTTGTGCATTTCACCATTAACATTGGTATGGTAATGGGCTTAATTCCAACAGTTGGTATTCCACTACCCTTTTTTAGTTATGGTGGCTCTGGACTTTGGGGCTTTACTATTTTGCTGTTTATTTTTGTGAAATTGGATAGCAATAAGATTAATGAGTGGTAAATAAAAAAGACCACTTTTTACAGTAGTCTTTTTTTAATAATCTTCAAAACAAAAACCTACAAGGTTTTAGAAACCTTTCAGGTTATACAATTTACTTCAAGCTCGCCAAACTAGCGTTTATAGTTTCAATCTTTGCCAAAGCATCTGCTTCTTTCTTCTTTTCTGAAGCGACCACTTGTTCTGGTGCACCTGCAACAAATCGTTCATTAGATAATTTCTTTTGAACAGATTTCAAAAAGCCTTCGGTATATTTTAATTCTTCTGTTAGCTTTTCAATTTCAGCTTCTATATCAATACTACCTTCCATCGGAATAAAGTACTCATTCGATTTTACACGGTAGGTTAAAGCACCTTCAACAGCTTCTGTTACATAGTCAAAGCTCTCAAGGTTTCCTAATTTTGAAATCACTTCATCAAACGTAGGATTTACATTTTCGTTATTTACCACAGAAAAACCAATCGCATCCTTAAACGCAATATTCTTTTGCTTTCTAATGTTTCTTAATCCTGAAATGACTTCTGATGCAAATTCAAATTCAGAAATTAAAGTTTCGTTAATAGGTTTTGCCTCTGGCCACTTAGCAACGATTAAGGCTTCTTCTGGAGAACGCTCCTTAATATATTGCCAGATATCTTCAGTTAAAAATGGCATAAATGGATGTACTATTTTTAAATTATCTTCAAAAATAGACATGACTTTTTCATACGTCGTTTTATCAATTGGTTGCTGATACGCAGGCTTTACCATCTCCAACATCCAACCACAAAAATCATCATAAATCAACTTATAAATAGACATTAAAGCATCACTTAATCTGTATTTACTAAAATGATCTTCTATTTCTACTAATACAGACTGAAACTTAGCTTCATACCATTCTAATGCTATTTTACTAGAATTAGGTTGTGGTATATCTGCAACTTCCCATAGGTTGGTTAATTGAAAGGCATTCCATATTTTGTTTCCAAAACCTTTTCCTTGCTGGCATAATGTTTCATCAAACATTAAATCATTTCCTGCGGCAGAACTCAACAGTAACCCTACTCTAACTCCATCAGCAGTATATTCTTCAATAAGTTTTAAAGCGTCTGGTGAATTACCAAGTGACTTAGACATTTTACGTCTTTGCTTATCTCTTACCAAACCTGTGAGGTAAACATTCTCAAAAGGTTTTTCACCTTTGTATTCGTAACCTGCAATAATCATACGTGCTACCCAAAAGAATAAAATATCTGGTCCAGTTACTAAATCGTTAGTAGGATAATAATATTTTATTTCTTCATTTTCAGGATTACGAATACCATCAAATACACTCATTGGCCAAAGCCATGATGAAAACCAGGTATCTAAAGCATCAGTATCTTGAGTTAAGTCGTTAATAGTTAGTCCTTGATTACCTGTTTTCTCTTTCGCTAATTTTAATGCATCTTCAATACTTTCAGCAACTACAAAATCTTCTTTTCCATCTCCATAGAAATAAGCAGGAATCTGTTGTCCCCAAAGTAATTGACGTGAGATATTCCAATCGCGAATATTCTCCATCCAATGGCGATAGGTGTTTTCAAACTTCTTTGGAAATAACTTTACTTCGCCTGTTTTTAGAACGGCATCAATAGCAGGTTGTGCTAAATCTTCCATTTTTAAAAACCATTGATCACTTAATCTTGGTTCAATAACTGCTTTAGTACGTTCTGACGTTCCTACTTTATTAATGTGGTTTTCAGTTTTAACTAAAATACCAGCCTCTTCTAATTCTTTAGTAATGGCTTTTCTAACCACAAAACGATCTTGACCTTCGTAATGCATTCCAAAGCTATTTAAGCTGGCATCCGCATTAAAAATATCAACAACTTCTAAATTATGTCTGTCACCTAAAACTTTATCATTTTCATCGTGAGCAGGTGTAACTTTTAAACATCCTGTACCAAACTCAACATCTACATAGTCGTCTTCAATAATAGGAATGACACGTCCACAAATAGGAACAATGGCTTTCTTCCCTTTTAAATGTGAGAAACGCTCATCATTTGGATTAATACAAATAGCCGTATCTCCAAAAATTGTTTCTGGCCGCGTGGTTGCAATGGTTAATTTCTCATCACTACCTTCTACTTTATATTCTAAATAATAAAGCAACCCTTGTTTTTCAACATGAATAACTTCTTCATCAGATAAGGTGGTTTGCGCCTCCGGATCCCAGTTTACCATTCGGTAACCTCTATAAATAAGCCCTTTGTTGTATAAATCTATAAAAACTTTAATCACAGCTTCAGACATATCGTCATCCATTGTAAATTTTGTACGATCCCAATCACAAGAACAGCCTAACTTTTTAAGTTGTTCGAGGATAACGCCTCCATATTCTTCTGTCCATTCCCAAGCATGTTCTAAGAATTCTTCGCGCGTTAAATCATTCTTATCAATGCCTTGTTCTTTAAGTTTAGCAACAACTTTTGCTTCTGTAGCAATTGAAGCATGGTCTGTTCCAGGCACCCAACACGCATTTTTGCCTAATAAACGCGCACGACGAATTAATACATCTTGAATCGTATTATTCAACATGTGACCCATATGTAATATTCCCGTAACGTTTGGAGGAGGAATTACAATGGTATAAGGTTCTCTTTCGTCTGGTTTAGAATGAAAGTATTTGTGCTCCATCCAGTAGTCGTACCACTTATTTTCTACTGATGATGCATTATATTTAGAAGGAATTTCCATGTTTTGGTATTGTTTTTGTAATAGAACTGTCAAAAGTACTTATAATTCCTTTTTTGAAAAATTATTAGCGTAACAATATGGGTTCAAAAGCCAAAATTTCTGTTAAATGGAGTGTATTACGTCTAATAAATTTTGTTAGGAATGAAAAAGTAACTAAGTTTGACTAATCAAAATCAAAATGATGAAAAATTTAATAACAGTATTATTTGTAGGATTAATGAGTCTTGGTTCATTTGCTCAAGAAAAGGTAGCAAAAATAGAATTTAAGACCGATGTGATAGATTACGGTACCATTGAAAAAGGTGCTGATGGAGTAAGAGTTTTTGAATTTACTAATACAGGAGATGCTCCTTTAGTAATTTCTAATGTAAAATCGACTTGCGGTTGTACAGTGCCTAAAAAACCAGACGGACCAATAATGCCAGGTGAAACAGGTAAAATAGAAGTAAAATACGATACTAAGAGAGTTAACCCAATTAGAAAGACTATTACTGTTTTTTCTAATGCAGAAACTCCAACAGTTGCGTTAAAAATAAAAGGACTAGTAGTAGATTCTAATAAGACTAGTGTTTTAGAAAAGAAAAGCAAAAGTATGATCGAGCAATAATCGAGCATCCATTTATAAATTTAAAGAAAAGAGCTTTCAATTTGAAGGCTCTTTTTTTATGCTTTTTTTATCTTTAAACTTTAAGAATTTTCAGAACTTAGCATTTTAAAACCGATACCAAATGCCATCAATATCAAATAAAGGCATCCAGATGCCAGAATCGCCGATTAGAAAATTGGTACCTTTTGCTGAAGAAGCTCAGAAAAAAGGAAAAAACATATACTACCTTAATATAGGTCAACCAGATATAAAAACTCCACAAGTCGCACTAGATGCTATAAAGAGCACTACAATTGAGACTTTAGCCTATAGCAGATCTGAAGGTGCTGAGAGCTACAGAATAAAGATTGCCGACTATTACAAACGCAATTCCATTGTGGTTTCGCATAATGATATCATTGTAACTACAGGAGGAAGTGAAGCCCTTTTATTTGCCTTTGGTAGCATTATGGACGAAGGTGATGAAATCATTATTCCAGAGCCTTTTTACGCCAACTATAATGGTTTCTCAACAGCTTCTGGAGTAAATGTGGTTCCTGTAATTTCTAAAATTGAAGATAATTTTGCATTACCTCCCATTGAAGAATTTGAGAAATTAATCACATCAAAGACTAAAGCAATTTTAATTTGTAATCCAGGTAACCCAACAGGTTATTTATATTCAAAAGAAGAAATAAAGCAACTTGCTGACATTGTAAAAAAGCACGACTTATTCTTGATTGCTGACGAAGTTTATAGAGAATTTGTTTATGATGGTGTTGAACACTATTCTATTTTACAAGAACCAGGTTTAGAAGAACATGCTATTGTAATCGATTCTGTTTCGAAACGATACAGCATGTGTGGTGCACGTATTGGCTATTTAGTTTCAAAAAATAAAGACTTTATAAAAACAGCTTTAAAGTTTGCTCAAGCAAGGTTAAGTCCACCAACTTTAGCACAAATTGCAAGTGAAGCAGCATTAGACACTCCTCAAAGTTATTTTGATGATGTAAAAGAAGAATATGTAAAACGAAGAAATACATTAATTGAAGCGTTAGAGAAAATTGAAGGAGTTAAAGTAGCTACACCAAGTGGTGCTTTTTATTGCATAGCAGAATTACCTGTAAAAAATTCAGATAATTTTGCAAAGTGGCTTTTAGAATCCTTTGATTACAATAACGACACTGTAATGGTAGCACCTGCAGCAGGTTTCTATTCTACTCCGGGAGTTGGCTTAAATCAAATCCGTATTGCTTATGTTTTAAATAGCGAAAGTTTAAAAATTGCCGTTAAAATCTTAGAAGAAGCATTAAAAGTATATAAAGACTAATGACCATTATTAACAATGTTTCTTTAAAATCGTTTAACACTTTTGGCATAGCTGCTAAAGCGCAATCGTATTGTGACATCAGTTCTACAGAAAACCTTATTTCTGTGTTGAAAGAACATCACAAATTACCTTTATTTGTTTTAGGCGGAGGAAGCAATATGTTGTTAACTAAAGATATTGAAGCCTTAGTATTACATATCAATTTAAAAGGCATTGAAATTATTAGTGAAACTGATAATTCAGTTATAATTAAAGCAATGGCTGGTGAAAACTGGCACAACTTTGTGCTTTGGTGTTTAGAACACAATTTTGGAGGTATTGAAAATTTATCATTGATACCTGGAAATATTGGCACCGCTCCAATTCAAAATATTGGTGCTTATGGTGTTGAGCTCAAAGATGTATTTGTAAGTTGTGAAGCGCTAAGAATAGATGACCAATCGGTTACAACCTTTTCAAAATCCGATTGTAACTTTGGCTATAGAGAATCTATTTTTAAACAAGACCTAAAAGGGCAATACATAATTACAAGTGTTAACATTGAACTCACCAAGACGAAACATCAATTACACACCGATTATGGTGTTATTAGAAATGAATTAGACGCAAATGGCATAAACGAACCAACGATTCAAGATATTTCTAATGCTGTAATTGCTATTAGGCAGAGTAAATTACCAGACCCAAAAGAGATTGGTAATAGTGGTAGTTTCTTTAAGAACCCAATAATTTCGGCTGAAGAATTCAGTGCATTAGAAAGTAACTTTCCAGATGTGCCTTCGTATAAAATATCAGATGAGGCTATAAAAGTACCTGCTGGATGGCTTATTGAAAAAGCTGGATTTAAAGGTAAGCGTTTTAATGATTATGGTGTTCACAATAAACAGGCTTTAGTTTTGGTTAATTATGGCAATGCAAGTGGGAAGGAGATTTTTGAATTGGCAAAATTAATTCAGAAAACAGTACAGCGGTTATTTAATATAAGTATAGAAACTGAAGTGAATATCATATAAAGCAAAAGTCACAATTAAAAATTGCGACTTTTGAATTTAGAATAATTTCTATTTGAAAATGCTATTAATCAACCTCTTATGAAGATAAAATCATTCTAAGACTTTATATTGAGCACCTATATGGTGTATTTAATTATATTTACGTTTAGAAATAGGATTCGGACGTTTTAACAATCTAAATTATTAAGACTTTAACACTTTGAGTATAACACCTACAGAACAAAAGATTATTGATTATCTTCAACAAGGAGATAAACGTGCTTTGAATTTGCTCTATGAAAACTATTCTAATAGTCTTTATGGTGTTATTTTAAAAATAACAGTAAATGAAGAAGTTGCGCAAGATGCGTTACAAGAAACATTTCTTAAGGTATGGAAAAACGCTTCAAAATATGATGCTTCCAAAGCTAAACTATTTACTTGGTTGTTTCGTATTGCACGGAATACAGCCATAGATAAATTACGTAGTTTTAATAATCGGTACCATAAAGAAGTCCAAATTGAAACATCTAACGTATATATCTTACCAACAACAAATTTTAACGAAGATGTCATGGACATTAAAAAGCATGTTGGAGGACTAGAAGAAAAATATCAAATTGTGTTAGACGCCTTGTTTTTTCAAGGGATGACACAACAAGAAGCTAGTGACGAATTAGACATTCCGCTTGGCACAATTAAATCTAGATTAAAAATAGGATTAAGAGAACTGAAAAAGGTTTACAATCCCTAAATTATTTGATCATGGAAAAAAAAATACAAAACTTTTTAAATTCTGACCTACTTAATAAGTACTTAGTCGGAGACCTTTCTTTAGAAGAATCTAAAGAAGTAGAACACTTTATTTCTACCTATCCAGAAGCAGCTCAGGCATATGAAAAACTTCAAGATAATTTAGAAATTATTGCAAAAGCAGGCGCTGTTGATGCACCTGATTATATTTTAGGAGACATATTAAAGTCCTTAGAAGCAAAAGATAACACTAAAATCATTCCATTAGCAACGAAGAGAAAAACGCCTTGGTACAGTATTGCAGCAAGTGCAGCAGCTATATTATTTGCTGCAACGTCTTTTATGCTTTATCAACAGAATATTGAATTAAATAGTGAAAACAACGTTGTTGTTGACGAGATTTTTGACTTAAGAAGTGATATTGAAAACAACAATTCTAAATTAGACGAGTTATCAAGAGAACTGATGAAACTTAACAATCCAGATTCAAGAAAGTATGTTATTAATGGTAATGAGCGAGCTAAAAACTTAAAAACGGTTGCCTACATTAATCCGATTGAGAAAACATCTATGATTGATGTTATTACTTTACCTCAATTACCAAAAGAACAGCAATACCAAATCTGGGCTGAATTACAAGACCGAATGGTTAACTTAGGTATTTTAGATGAGTCTGATCGTAAGCTGAAACAAATTCCATACATGGAAGATGCATTAGCACTTAGTATCAAAATTGGCACAAAAGGAGATAATACAAACGAAAATAATACCGAAGTTGCTGAAATTTCTTTAAAAGAAAGGTAAACAAGGTTAATTAATCCAAACGAAAGAGGCGCAATATCTAAATTGCGCCTCTTTTTTTATGTAAACTAAATAAAGCTTACTCTTTTTCAAAAAATGTTTTATGGATTATTCCACCAATAATAGCACCTGCTATAGGAGCTACCCAAAACAACCAAACTTGTGACATATATGCTCCTTCTGCAAATATAGCCTGACTTAAAGATCTTGCAGGATTCACAGATGTGTTGGTAATAGGAATACTAATTAAGTGAATTAATGTTAATGCCAATCCAATAGCAATTGGAGCAAAACCTTTAGGAGCTCTAAAATTTGTACTACCTAAAATAACAATTAAAAAGAATGCTGTTAAAACCACCTCAGCGACTAAAGCGGACACCATACTATAACCTCCGGGTGACAAATCATCATAGCCATTTGCAGCAAACCCTCCTACTCCTTCAAAACCAGCTTTACCAGAAACAATAAGGTATAACACACCAGCAGCAGCAATACCACCTACAACTTGGGCTAAAATATATCCCAATAAATCTTTTGCCTCAAACTTTCCACCAGCCCAAAGACCAATAGATACAGCAGGATTAAAATGTCCGCCTGAAATGTGACCCACGGCAAAAGCCATCGTTAATACTGTAAGACCAAATGCTAAAGCAACCCCTAGAAATCCAATTCCTAATTCAGGAAATCCGGCAGCAAAGATAGCACTACCACAACCACCAAATACAAGCCAAAACGTTCCGAAGAACTCTGCGAATAATTTTTTCATAATTCTTAAATTAATTAGTTAGTTAATAATATTTATTAGTGGTAAGACACAGTTTCAACATGTTAAGTCACATTAAAATGAATAAGGAAATAAATGTAAAAGCGTTATCTTTGCATTAAATTTTAAGCATTTTAATGAAACATCCTGAAATTTATCAGTTAGAAACGAATTTATAAGGGTGTTCCATTTGGCAATTAAAATATAATATATACAAACAGATGAAATTATTATTACTTACATTAGGATTATTAGCTTTAGCAGTAGCAGGAATCGCTATAAAAATATGGGCAAAAAAAGACGGCAAATTCGCAGGTACTTGTGCAAGCCAAAACCCTATGCTAAATAAAGAAGGTGAAGCTTGTGGTTTTTGCGGAAAATCGCCAGAAGAATATAAAGACTGTAGCGAACCTCAACATTCTTAAGCATTAATGGTAATTCCCTCAATACTATTTTATGTATTTATTGCCGTTGTTGGTATTCAAATAGTATATTATCTTAGTTTTCTCTTCTCTTTTGGCATCAAACGACCCGAAACACAACAAAAAAAGCATATTCCAATATCTGTCATTATCTGTGCTAAAAATGAAGCAGAAAATTTAAAGAAAAATATTCCTTTAATATTAAATCAAGAGTATTCAAATTTCGAAATTGTTTTAGTCAACGATAGTTCGTATGATGACACATTAGAAATCATGAAGGCTTTTGACGCTGAAAACAATAACATCAAACTTGTTGATGTAAAAACCAATGAGGCTTTTTGGGGAAATAAAAAATACGCACTTACTTTAGGTATTAAAGCTTCTAAGCATGATTTTTTAGTGTTTACTGATGCCGATTGTACACCAAACTCTAAACAATGGTTGGTACAAATGAGCAGTCATTTTTCAAATGAGAAATCTATCGTTTTAGGTTATGGAGCCTATGCTAAAAAGAAATTTTCATTCTTAAACCAACTTATACGATTTGAAACCGTAATGACGGCCTTACAGTATTTTTCTTATGCAAAAATGGGAATACCATACATGGGAGTTGGTCGCAACATGGCATACAGAAAAGAGTTATTCTTCAATAATTGTGGGTTTAGTAATCATATGTCTATTAAATCTGGCGATGACGATTTGTTTATAAATGAAGTATCTAATGCGTCTAACACAGCACTCAGTTACACAAAAGATAGTTTTACAATTTCTGAACCGAAAACAACTTTTAAAGAATGGATTCTTCAAAAAAGAAGACATATAAGTACTGCTAATTTTTACAAATTGAAGCATCAATTTTTATTAGGTCTATTTTATATTACGAACTTATTATTTTGGATTTTGGGAAGCGCTTTATTAATCATAGGGTTTTCTTGGCCATGGATTGCATCATTAGTTGGCTTACGCTTTGTAATTCAATGGTTATGTTTTGGGTTTACAGCGAAAAAGTTTCAAGAAACTGACCTCATTATTCTCATGCCAATTTTAGAATTATTTCTAATTACTACACAATTAAGTATCTTTATAGCTAATCTGATATCTAAGCCAAAACATTGGAAGTAAAAGAAGCCATAAACAAAGCCAAAAACAACAATCAAATTGCATTCAAATTTCTCCTAGACACCTATTGGAATGATGTTTATGCGTTTCAACTAAAACGCACCCTGAATGAAAATGATGCTGAAGACATAACCATTCAGACATTTTCTAAAGCTTTCGATAAAATTAACACGTATAACGAAGACTATAAGTTCAAAACTTGGCTGATTACTATTTCGAAAAATATTCATATTGATTTAGTTCGAAAACAGAAAAAAACAATCAATAACACGTCTAAAGATAACGAAGACAACTATTTTGATATCGTAGATGACTCTCCTACACCTGAAGATAAAATTATCACAGAGCAAAATCTAGCTAATCTTTTACGCGATATAAAAAAACTAAAACCTCATTATCAAGAAGTCATCAACTTACGTTATTTCAGAGAATTGAGTTACAAAGAAATTTCAGATGAATTGAAAGAGCCTATTAACAATGTAAAAGTAAAACTTCTGAGAGCTAAAAAATTATTAGCTGAAATTATTATTAAACGTTAACACTTTCAACTCGTAAAAATCTTGAATAACTAATCATTTTGAGGCGCTGATTGTTTATGATTCATATTTGACTCCCTCTATTTCAGTAAATCTTTTTTATTATTTACTTTGTATCTTTGCTCGTAGAAATTGATAATTGCATGGATACAAAAGTTGCTTCAAATATTTTACCAGAACGTAAACCAAAATGGCTAAGAGTAAAATTACCTACAGGTAAAAAATACACAGAACTCAGAACCTTAGTAGACAAGTATAAACTAAATACAATTTGCACCTCTGGAAGTTGCCCAAACATGGGTGAATGTTGGGGCGAAGGCACAGCGACGTTTATGATTTTAGGAAACGTTTGCACGCGTTCTTGTGGATTTTGTGGTGTAAAAACAGGACGACCAGAAACGGTCGATTGGGATGAACCAGAAAAAGTAGCACGATCTATAAAACTGATGCAAATTAAACATGCCGTTTTAACAAGTGTAGATCGCGATGACCTTAAAGACATGGGAAGCATTATGTGGGCTGAAACCGTAAAAGCGGTACGACGCATGAATCCTGAAACGACTCTTGAAACCCTAATTCCAGATTTTCAGGGTATTGAAAAACACATCGATCGTATTATTGATGTCGCACCAGAAGTTGTTTCTCATAATATTGAAACTGTAAGACGCTTAACACGAGATGTTAGAATACAAGCGCAGTATGATCGCAGTATGGGAGTTTTGAAATACTTAAAATCCCAAGGACAGCGTAGAACCAAATCTGGTATTATGTTAGGTTTAGGAGAAGAACGTGATGAAGTTATTCAAACACTGCACGATTTAAGAGCTCAAGATGTTGATGTCGTTACAATCGGACAATATTTACAACCCAGTAAAAAGCATTTACCAGTAAAGCAGTTTATCAACCCAGATCAGTTTGATGAATATAAAGCTATTGGTTTAGAATTAGGCTTTAGACATGTTGAAAGTAGCGCATTAGTAAGATCATCATACAAAGCACAAAAACATATCAACTAATGATTACGATAGCCATTAACGGTTTTGGTAGAATTGGCCGTCGTGTATTTAGACTAGCTTTAGAACATCCACAAATTTGTGTGGTTGGTGTAAATGATTTAGCTGATTCAAGAACCTTAAGCCACTTATTAAAATACGATAGTATTCATGGTGTTTTAAAAGAGACCGTTTCTTACGATGAGCATCATATAATAGTGAATGATGTTTCAATCCCATTATATAGAGAATCTCATCCAAAAAACATCAATTGGTCTAAAATTGAACCCGATTTTGTAATAGAATCTACTGGTAAATTCAAAACAAAAGCAGACCTTCAATGTCATATTACAAATGGCGCAAAACGTGTTATTCTATCTGTCCCAGCTTTGGAAGATGAAATCAAAACCATTGTTTTGGGTGTTAATGATAACACGTTAACAGGCTCTGAAACAATTATATCAAATGCATCGTGTACTACTAATAATGCAGCTCCGATGATAGCTTTAATTAAAGAACATCTTGGTATAAAACAAGCATACATAACCACAATACATTCCTATACTACAGACCAAAGCTTACACGATCAGCCTCATAAAGACTTAAGACGTGCAAGAGCTGCAGGGCAATCAATTGTACCAACCACCACAGGAGCCGCTAAAGCGCTGACAAAGATTTTCCCTGATTTATCAGATGTTATAGGTGGTTGTGGTATTAGAGTACCTGTGGCAAACGGTTCATTAACGGATATTACAATAAATGTTAAAAAACCTACAACTATTAAAGCTGTTAATGATATATTTAAAAATGCAGCTAATAGTCACCTAAAAGGCATTTTAGAATACACCGAAGACCCTATTGTATCTATTGATATTGTTGGTAATCCACACTCTTGTATTTTTGATGCACAAATGACTTCTGTGATAGGAAACATGGTAAAAATAGTAGGTTGGTACGATAATGAAACAGGGTATAGCTCAAGGATTTTAGATTTAATTTGCAATTTATCGGACAAATAATCACTTTTGTCGAATAAATAATTATATTTGTTCAAATTAAAGTGAGCTGAATGTCCCAGATCAAATATTACATATTTGTTTTTTTAGCATGTTTTTGTAGTCTTATTTTCGCGCAACAAGATGTCGCTGAAGATAGAGACATGCTCTCTTTGAGATTAAAAGAACATCTAAACCAAGCCAAACTAGACAATGACCGAGGCAATTATTATAATGCCAAGGATAATTTGGATAAGGCATTGGTTATAGCCGAAAAAATTGACGACAAGTCTAGTCAGGGTACAATTCACACCAAAATTGCTAAAGTTCAATTTTTCGTCGGTGAGAAAGACCAAGCTACTATTTCACTTAGCAAAGCCATTCAAATCCAACGAGATAACAATGACTATAGCAACCTTGCTATTACCTATAATATTAAAGGTGTCATTTTTAGCACACAACAGGAATACGACAAAGCACTAACCTATTACAATTCTGCAAAAAACTTATTTGAACAAGTAGATAGAGAAGAGTATATTTCAGAAGTTACACTTAACGAAGCTAAAGCATATATTGCACAAGAAGACTATGAAAAAGCTAAAACAAAGTTAGAAAAAACCATAATTTTAGCTAAAAAATATGACCAAAAGCGTCTTTTAAGCAGTGCTTTAATTCAAAGTGGAAAAGTCTATAGTGCCCTTAACAATCCAAAAATAGCCTTATCTCAAATCGAAGAAGGTCTGTCTATTGCCCTATCACAAAAGATTATAGAAAATGTAAATGAAGCTTATATAAAACTAAGTGACATTCATGAAAAAAATGGAAGCTATAAACTTGCTCATGAATACATCAAAAAACATATTCATTTATCTGACTCCATATTAAATGTAAAGCGAGAAAACATAGTATCTGGTATTTCTGGACAATCCATTAATAATTATAAAGATGCTGAAAATGCGCAACTAAAGGCACAAATCACAGACATAAATGCAGAAAGTGCATTTACAAGAATAACTACAATACTTAGTATTGCATTAATTACGATCTTATCACTATTAACTTTATCACTGTATAAAAACAATAATATAAGACTGAATACCAACACTATGCTTCATAAAAAGAATGATGAACTTATTGTTGCCAAAGAAAAAGCAGAATTAGCTTCTAAAACAAAAGCTAACTTCTTATCTACCGTTACCCATGAGTTGCGTACTCCATTATATGCTGTAACCGGACTCACAAATATGCTATTAGATGAAGATCCAAAAGATCATCAAATTCCACATTTAAAATCTTTAAAATTTTCTGGAGATTACCTATTAACCTTTATCAACGATATACTTCAAATCAATAAAATTGAAGCCAATAAAGTTGAGATAGACCCAGAACATTTTAACCTTAGAAACAAATTAGAGAACGTCATCTCGGCACTTAGCAACTCAGCGAAGGATCAAGACACTAAAATTCATTTTGAATATGAAAATGGTTTGCCAGAAACATTTGTTGGTGACCAATTAAAGATTTCCCAAATCTTAATTAACCTACTCGGAAATGCTATTAAATTCACAAAAGATGGAGACATCTGGGTGAGAGCAAGTAAAATTGATCTAAAAGACAATGTGTACAAGCTTCGCTTCGAAATTGAAGATAATGGTATTGGTATTACAAAAGAAAAACAAGACCACATGTTTGAGAGCTTTTCTCAAGGCTCTGTACAAATTAACAGAAAGTATGGAGGTACTGGTTTAGGTTTATCTATTGTAAAAGGACTAATTCAAATTCTTAAAGGAACAATCCATTTAAAGAGTGAGCTTGGTAAAGGCACAACATTCTTTTTCGAAATCCCTTTAAAATATGATGAAGTTGTAGACAAAACTGAGGTAGTAGAAGTTAAAAAAGTAAATAAGATGGAAGGATTGGACTTAAGCAACGTTAAGATTCTAATTGTAGAAGATAACAAAATCAATCAAATGATTACCAAAAAGATTCTAAATAAAATGAATCTCTATTGTGATGTGGTTGATAATGGAGAGGCTGCAGTAGAACAAGTAAAAGAAGTGGCGTACGATGTTGTTTTAATGGACATACACATGCCAGGTATAAGTGGATTAGAAGCCACAAAAATCATTAGAACATTCGATAAAGAACTCACCATTTTTGCTCTAACAGCAGTGACATTAGAAGACAAAATGCACGAGTTTGGCGACGCTGGTTTTGATGATATTATTTCTAAACCGTTTAAACAAGATGATTTCGAAGATAAACTACATGCTGCATTGTCTGGAGAAAAAATAGTATCTAGCTTCTTTAGCTAATAAAGCTTTTTACCGCTGCGTTGAATTGTGCAGCATTATCTATTTTTATTTCAATAGGAATATAATACAATTTACCATCTAAACTTTTATGACTGCTTAACCTCACATAATCCTTTTCTGTTGTAATTATTAATGATTTTGAAGCCAAATCTTCAATATCAGTAGTTCTAAAATTATAATGATCACTAAATTCTAGATGATCGAATTTCAATCCTTTCTCAACTAAAAAATCAACTAATGGATTCGCATTGGCTATTCCAGTAACTAAGGTGAATTTTGGAAGCTTAGTTAACTCAAGTGAATCTGACTCTGACAATACATCCACAGCATAATCCACATAGCTAAAAAATAACTGCTGATTACTTTTAATTTTTAATTTAGAAGTGATTTTTTTCTTTTCCCCTTCCGAAATATCTTTATGACACTTAGTAACCACAATTAAATCGGCCCGATTAGCGCCAGACCTCGGCTCTCTTAAATTACCCGAAGGCAAAACGATATCTTTATAATAAAGATTATTGTAAGCGGTTAAAAGAATATTAAATCCAGCTTTTACTTTTCTATGTTGAAAGGCATCATCCAATAAAATAACTTCTGGCTGAAGTTTTAATGCTCTAAGTGCTTTAATTCCATTTTGCCTATCCGCATCAACAGCAACGGTAACTTCTTGAAACTTTCTATGAAACTGAAAAGGTTCGTCTCCAATAGTATCTGCATTAGCATTTTCATCTGCTAAAATAAAACCTTCTGTTTTTCGTTTGTAACCTCTACTTAATGTAGCAACCGACTTTTCATCTTTTAAAAGTCGAATTAAATACTCTATCATTGGTGTTTTTCCTGTTCCACCTGTACTAAGGTTTCCGACACAAATTATAGGAAAATCATAAGATTTAGACGATTTTATACCTAAATCAAACAACCTATTTCTTAACCAAGTAATTACGAAATAAATGGGTACAATAGGAAACAATATGATGCGGATAATCTTCACGAGCACTAAATTATATTATTTTTGAAACAAATATACACTTATGATTATACAAGACGTAATTAATCACTTACACAACTTAGCTCCATTGGCTTATGCTGAAGATTTTGACAACGTAGGACTTTTAGTTGGTGATAAAAATGAAAACGTGTCAGGTATTCTTGTTACATTAGATACGCTTGAAGCCGTTGTAGATGAAGCCATTGAAAATGACTGCAATCTTATAGTAAGCTTCCACCCTATTATATTTTCAGGTTTAAAAAAAATAACCGGAAAAACGTATGTAGAACGTGTTGTCATAAAAGCCATTCAGCATAACATTGCTATATTTTCTATTCACACCGCTTTAGACAATGCACTACAAGGCGTAAATTCAATTATATGTGATCAATTAGGATTGACGAATAAAAAAATTCTCATCCCGCAATCTGGCACAATTAAAAAATTACAAACCTACGTTCCAAATGCAAATGCAGAAGCGTTAAGAACGGCATTGTTTAATACAGGAGCAGGAAATATTGGCAATTACGAATCGTGTAGTTTTAATGTTGAAGGGGAAGGTACTTATTTAGGAAATGAAAATTCTAATCCTGTAATTGGTAAAAAAGGTGAATTACATACAGAAAAGGAAGTGGCAATTTCTGTGACATTCAAAAAACATTTAGAATCTAAAGTATTACAAACACTTTTTGAAGCGCATCCTTATGAAGAGGTTGCATATGAAATTTCAACCTTAGAGAACACCAATCAACACATCGGAATAGGCATGATTGGTGAGTTGGAGAATGTCATGGAAACCGAAGATTGCCTTAAATTCATTAAAAACAACATGAATACCGAATGTATTAGACATTCAAAACCATTAAATAAACCAATTAAACGCATTGCTGTTTTAGGTGGTTCAGGTAGTTTTGCTATTTCGGCCGCAAAAGCTGCTAATGCTGATATTTTGGTGACTGCCGACTTAAAATATCACGATTTTTTTAGTGCAGAAAATGATATCGTATTGGCTGATATTGGGCATTATGAAAGCGAACAATTCACAAAATCGTTTTTAGTAGACTATCTCTCGAAAAAAATCACTAATTTTGCAATCATTTTATCAAAGACAAATACAAATCCGATAAAGTATTTATAATTATGGCAAAAAAAGCTGAAGTTTCTGTTGAAGAGCGATTAAGAGCACTATATGATTTACAATTAATTGACTCTAGAGTAGACGAAATAAGAAATGTCAGAGGAGAACTTCCTTTAGAAGTTAGAGATCTAGAAGACGAGGTTGAAGGACTTAACTTAAGAATGGAAAAGCTAAATGATAGCCTAACTATTATTGATGACGAGATTAAAGGTAAGAAAAACCTAATCGAAGAAGCAAAAACTTTGATTAAAAAATACAGTGAGCAACAGAAAAATGTTAGAAATAACAGAGAATACAACTCATTAACTAAAGAAATTGAATTTCAAGAATTGGAAATTCAATTAGCTGAAAAGCACATTAAAGAATTTAAAGTTCAGATAGAACAGAAAAAAGAAGTTATTTCTGAAACTAAAGATCGTTTAAAAGATCGTACTGCGCATTTAAAGCACAAAAAAGGAGAGCTTAACGAAATCTTGAAGGAAACTGAAAAAGAAGAAGAAGCGCTTAACGATAAATCTTTAGATTTTCAAAAGAAGATTGATGAACGTTTAGTTAAAGCTTACCAAAGAATTAGAAACAACGTTAAAAATGGTTTAGCTGTTGTTGCTATTGAGCGTGGTGCTTCTGGTGGGTCTTTCTTTACTATTCCTCCACAAATACAAGTAGAAATTGCTTCTCGTAAGAAAGTAATTACTGATGAACATAGTGGTCGTATCCTTGTAGATGCTGATTTAGCGGAAGAAGAAAAAGTAAAAATGAATAAATTATTTGCTAAACTTAGTAAATAAGCATACTACACATAATATATCTAAGCCTTTGCATTTGCAGAGGCTTTTTTTATTTAAGATAATTTTAGAATAATTAGACTTAAGGAATCGTAACTTCTAACGACTATTAAAAGAAAGAAAAATCAAAATATGAGAAAGTTACTAAGCATTTTAACCATCACTTTATTATTCAGTTGTCACAATCAAGCACAAACAAATCCTAAGCAACAAGCTATTATAGATGCAGAACCCGTAGTTGTACCATTAAAAGATGGTAAAGCTAGAGCCTATTTTGCTAGTGGCTGTTTTTGGTGTGTTGAAGCTGTTTATGAAAGCGTAAAAGGTGTTGAGGAATCTATTTCAGGCTATGCTGGTGGACATACAGAAAACCCAACTTATGAAGCAAGCAATACCGGTAAAACAGGCCATGCAGAAGCTGTAGAGATAATTTATGACCCTAAAGTTATTAGTTTTTCAGAATTAGTTGATGTCTATTTTGGTTCTCAAAATCCCACTCAAGTTAATGGTCAAGGTCCTGATCATGGATCACAGTATCGTTCTATAATCTTTTACCAAAACGATGAGCAAAAGAAAATTATAGAAGATAAAAAAGCGGCTTTAGCTAAAGAATTAGATGCTACCATTGCTGCAGAAGTCTATCCGTTTCAAAAGTTTTGGGTTGGAGAAGATTATCATCAAAATTATGAACGACTTCATCCTAATCAAGGTTATATAAGAAATGTATCTGTTCCTCGTTTGAATAAGTTTAAGTCAAAGTTTCCTGAGTTATTAAAGGATGATGCGAAGCATTAGTATTTTAGACCTATCAGGTTTTGAACATCTGATAGGTCTTAAAATATTGTAAAAAACTTATTCCGAAATATACTCCACTTCAACACCTATCATAGGATTTAAAACCCCAACTTTAGTGCGTTTGGGGTTTTTATATTTTATTGATCCATCTCTCCATCCTGTATTATGATAATTAGACCAAGTTTGCAGATCTTTCTCTTCCGTAAAGGTATATCCATATCTTGGTCCAAAATAAGCGTACTTTTTCACTTTCCCTGATGTATTTACCATTTCTACACCAACACAAATTCCATTTTTAGGGAATCTAATTCCTAAATCTTTTACATCAACCCAAAGTTTATATTTTTTATTTTTAGGTTTCACATATAAATTTTCATGATATAACAACTTACCAGGAGAATTAGTTATCGAATCAAATTCATAAAACTTAAGATTAAAGGTTGCTATATATTCAGCATCTTTTCGTTTTTTAAGATTTATATAAACGCTATTAACTTTACCTGTTTTGTATTTGGGGTTTTCTATTAAAACAGTAGTTTCATAACCAATTAAGGACGTAACACCCATATTTCCGTCTCTTTTTTCGCCTAGAATCTCTTTCTCACCATATTTTATTCTTTTACTAGAAATGACGACTTCATCCAAATTCTCAATTTCAGGCTCTAAGAAAATTTCAAGTATCACATCCGTTTTAAAACTAGTAGCAGGCAATAGCCTAGATTTATAACCTATAGTTGAAATTTTTAAAGTATCACTATTTATGTTTTTAATTTTCAATTCAAAATCCCCAAACTCATTAGCATAAGTTCCTTTTCCATTTTTTAAAACAACATTCGCATAAGCGATAGATTCCCCTGTTAATTTATCTTTTACAATACCTTTAATCGCTTGAGCAGAACAAAGGTTAATTGTCAGGAAAAGGATTAATAAATTAATTATTTTCATGTTCGAAATTATTTTTTTTTGATAGAATGTTAGATTTTACAGTTTTCCCATTTAGGAATTAGAGAACCTTTTTTTTCGTAGCCTTCAATTCGAAAATCATAGGAAACAATTGATTTTTCATTTTATACATTCCTGATTCTGTCTTAATCAAATCCGGAAAAACATCATACGGACTTTCATCATATTCATTGAGGTACTCAATTTGTAATCCGACTTCAATAAGTGAATTAACTATTTCGCCTAAGCCATGATTCCACCCATACTCTTTACTTATCATTTTTGAATCTTGATTCGCATAAGTCCCTTCATATTCGTCATAAATCACATCATCCTGACTATAATGATATGTCATTTTAGGTTGTCCATCCATATAATCAAACATCCACGCAATAGGATGAAATTCCACAATATAAAATGTCCCTCCTAATTTGAGTCGTTCTGAAATCATTTTTGCCCAAGGTTTTAAATCGGGTAACCAACCAATAGTTCCGTAGCTTGTAAAAACAATATCAAAAGTATCTGAAATATGTTTAGAAGTATCCAAAACATTACAACAGACAAACTCAGCATCAAGTTGTAATTCATCATTTAATTGTTTTGCTAATTTCACTCCTTCATCACTCAAATCTACTCCAACACACTTGGCTCCCATCCGACTCCAACTCAATGTATCTTGGCCAAAATGGCATTGTAGGTGCAAAAGAGACTTTCCACTAACATCACCTAAAGCGTTCAACTCATAAGGCATCAGAGAGGATTTCCCTTTTTTAAAAGCATCCATATCGTACATGTCACTTTGCGCATGTATGGCTACTTTTTTGTTCCAAGTCGCTTTATTAACTTCAAAATAATTAGCGTCGTCATTCATGGTTGATTAATTTAGCCTGTAATTTACCATATCTTTTTTAATATGAAATCATTATATCTTGGTCTTATATGTTTACTACTTTTTTCAACTTGCAAATCTGATAAATCCGAATCACGTTTAAAAGAAATCCATAAAGAACCAACTGTTGCTCGAAAAATTGCTAACGCACATGGTTTTGAAAATTGGAAGAATGTCTTTGAAGTAAAATTTACTTTTCAAGTCGATAGAGACACTATAAAAGGTAAAAGGCGATCTTGGACTTGGAATCCAAAAACTAAAAATGTTAGTATGGTGACTGAAACACAAACTGTGAGTTACACTTTAAATGCGATAGACAGCACAAGTATAGACACTGATAGAGCTTTTATAAACGATAAGTTTTGGTTGTTAATACCGTTTCAATTGGTTTGGAACACCTCTACAACCATTTCTGAACCAACAAAAGCTGAAGCTCCAATTAGTAAAAATCAGTTAAATCTTATCACACTAACTTACCCAAATAAAGGAGGTTATACTCCAGGAGATGCTTATGACATATTTTATAGCGATGATTTCATTATTAAAGAATGGGTCTTTAGAAAAGGAAATTCTGAAGAACCGACAATGGCAACCACCTTTGAAAACTATAAAGATTATAAAGGCATTAAAATTGCAACAGACCACAAAATGGACGGTGGCAACTGGAATCTAAATTTCACTGAAGTAAGTATTACTTTGGTTGGACAAAAATAAGACTGTATTTTTACAGCCTAAAATGTAAGATTCGCGTTCTAAGTTTTGACTTAAAAACGCATAGCTTACATTTTCCGCCTTTTGGCGCCTATTATATATGTAAAGCACTTCAATTATTATATTGAAGTGCTTTTTTCTTGAGGTATATAAAACCCCAGATTTAAACGTTTTGCATATTAATAGGGATATTAAACCTAATAGACGTTCCTACTCCCGTTTCACTTTCTAATACCAAATTCCCTCCTAGCATTTCTACGTAAGCTTTCGATATAGACAATCCAATTCCAGAACCATGTAAGCCATTCCTGTTATTGACATCAACCTGATAAAAAGGATTAAAAATAGACTCTTTTTTATCTTCAGGAATTCCAACACCAGTATCTTTAATAAAAAATTCTAATTGAGAAGCTGTATTATTTAAACTACAACTAAGAAAAATACTATCACCTTTGGCAGTATACTTTATTGCATTTTCTATTAAATGTTTTAAAATGGCTATAAACTTATTACTATCAGAATTTATTTGACTATTCTTTTGTGGGACGAAATTAGTTAAAGTAAACTGAACATTTTTTAATTCCGCTTCTGGCAAAAACAATTTGTAAATATCTTGAATGCAATCGTTAACATTAAATAACGATGTTTTAACCTGCATAAGTCCAGTTTCTATTTTAGAGATATTCAGAATATCTGTAATAACATCTAGTAGTTCATTACCATTACTTTCAATTACACTTACATATTCCTGATACTCTTCATCTTCTAATTGGTATGATTTTAAAAGTTCAGCACTACCCAAAATGCCATACATGGGAGTTCTAATTTCATGACTCATATTGGACATAAATGCAGATTTTAACTTATCTGACTCCTCAGCGCGCTCCTTAGCAATGATTACATTTCGATGTTTTTCTAGAAGCTCATCTTGTAATTCATTTTCTCTTAATAACGCATTATGCAAATGGTCTATTAAAAACGAAACTGAAAGCACTGTAAGTAACCCGAAAACAACATTATTAATAAAAACAACAAATAATATTTCTATTGGAGACTCCGTAAAAAAACGAATATCTATCCACTTTACATAATCAATAAATAATATAATAGCATAAAACACTGCAGATAACAAAACAGAATTAACACCAGCTTTCTTCCCACTATAAAGCGTTATTAAAATACTAAGCATAAAGAGTAAAATAGTTCCATTACCATTCAGCCCTAAATCAATAATTAAAGCAAAAGACAGCACAAATAAATTAATAGAAAATATAGTTTTTTTTGTTGTTAAAAGCATTCTTTTATTAAGAACCAAAAACGACATTACTAAAACAGCTACGGTATCTATAACAAAAACAAACCATTTATCTAAAGCAATAGCCATACCTGCACTAGGAATATAGGATATTAAACTTAACACAAGAGTTAATATTAAGATAGAGACAAACAATTTATCTCTAAAATAAGTTAAGTCGTCTTTCTCTTTTACATTAGAAAAACCACTATACTCAATATACCATTGGTGATAGGGTGACCAAAGTTTTTTCAGCATATACAATTAATTAGGGACTATCTTTTTAGCCAGAAAAATATGCGCAAAACTATTTAATTCTTTTTAATTATATCATACTTTCTGATATAATCGATTAACGGAAATTTAATAAAATAATGCTATTTTTGTTACAATCCGAAAAACCTTTCAAATTGTCCAACTACAAATTAGGTCTTGACTATGCAAAAAAACAAGACGAATTAGACGAATTATCTAGCTACAGAGCACAATTTCATATTCCAAAAGACAAACATGGAAATGACATTATATACCTATGTGGCAACTCATTAGGCCTACAACCAAAATCAACCAAGGCTTATATCGATCAAGAATTAGAAGATTGGGCAAATCTCGGAGTAGAAGGTCATACTGATGCTAAAAATCCTTGGTTACCTTATCATGAATTTTTAACGGAGGCTACAGCAAAGCTTGTTGGCGCAAAACCTATTGAAGTGGTCACTATGAACTCTTTAACTGCAAATTTGCACTTTATGATGGCTTCCTTTTATAAACCAACAAAGGAACGTTATAAAATTCTCATAGAGAGTGATGCTTTTCCTTCCGATAAATATGCTGTAGAGTCACAATTACGTCATCATGGTTACGATGATAAAGAAGGTTTAATCTTATGGAAACCAAGAGAAGGCGAAGAATTACTAAATTATGAAGATTTAGAAACCATTCTCGAAGCGCACGGAAATGAAATTGCACTTATTATGGTTGGAGGCGTCAATTATTACACCGGTCAATTTTTCGATTTTAAACGGATCACAAAGCTTGGTCACAGTTACGGTTGTAAAGTTGGATTTGATTGCGCACATGGAGCCGGAAACGTCGATTTAGATTTACATAATTCCGGAGCCGATTTTGCCGTTTGGTGTACGTATAAATACATGAATTCTGGACCAGGAAGTTTATCGGGTTGTTTTGTTCATGAGAGACATGCCTATGATAAAACCTTAAATCGATTTACAGGTTGGTGGAGCCACAATAAAGATACACGTTTTAATATGCGACATGAGTTTGATGTGTTACCAGGAGCCGAAGGTTGGCAACTCAGTAATCCACCAATTTTATCCATGGCAGCTATAAAAGCTTCTTTAGATATGTTTCATGAAGTCGGATTTGATAAAATTCTAAAAAAATCGAAAAAACTAACTGGTTATTTCGAGTTTTTACTGAAGCAATTAGGCGAAGATACCATTAGAATTATCACTCCAGAAAATCCCGATGAACGCGGTTGCCAATTATCTATTCAAGTATTAAATGCAGATAAATCATTACACGACAAATTAACCGAAGCTGGAGTTATTAGCGATTGGCGAGAACCTGATGTGATTAGATGTGCACCAATTCCGTTGTACAATTCATTTGAAGATGTGTATTTGATGGTTGAAAAAATGAAAACAATATTAAAAAGCCCATCTTAGTTATTTAGCAAAAAAGGAACTGGAATGGATTTATTAACACAAATAGAATACTGATTGAATTAAGAACGGAATAATTAAACTATCAAGTCCTAAATCAATTCGGATAATTGAACATCAATTTGCAGAAATAGAGAGCGAAAAAGCGGAACTGCGAAGCAAAGCTTCAAGCATGAAGCTTTGAAAGCGAATGTTTCGAAGGAATTTCCTCAGATTGATTGTGATTTTTGGTTCGTTTGCATCAAGGCAAATGAACAGAAAAATAAATATATGATTAACAAAAAACAAAACATATTAATTATCGGCGCAGGACTCTGCGGAAGCCTACTAGCCTTAAGATTAGGACAAAGAGGCTACAACGTTACTGTTTACGAAATGCGTCCAGACTTAAGAAAAACAGATATCTCTGCAGGTCGTTCTATAAATTTAGCATTTTCAGACAGAGGTAACAAAGCCATGAAACTTGTTGGCATTGAAGACAAAGTAAAGGAACTTTGCATACCAATGAATGGCAGAATGATTCATGATAAAGACGGCAACACTTTTTTATCAAATTATAGTGGACGCGAGCATCAATATATTAATTCAATTTCGAGAGGGGAATTAAACGCATTACTTTTAAATGAAGCCGAAAAGCATGACAATGTAAAAATTTATTTCAACAGAAAATGTAAATCTGTAGATTTTGAAAAAACTACTGCTTTATTTGAAGATTACAACTCTAAAGAAGAATTCATAGAAGATGCGGATTGTATCATAGCAACAGACGGAGCAGGTTCTGCACTTAGAAAAAGTTATTACCTTGGAAAGAAATTTCTATTCAGCTTTTCGCAAGATTATTTAAGTCATGGTTATAAAGAATTAAGCATTCTACCAACAGAAAACGGCGACTATAAAACCTACAAAAACGCATTACATATTTGGCCTAGAAGTAGTTTTATGCTAATTGCCTTACCAAATTTAGATGGTAGTTTTACAGTCACACTATTTTTAAGTTATGCTGAAGGCGAATACAATTTCAATAATTTAACGACACCAGAATTAGTTACGGAATTCTTCCAAAAAGAGTTTTCAGATGCTTTAGCAATTATGCCCAATTTAGTGGATGATTTTTTCGAAAACCCCACAGCTGCATTAGGAACCGTAAAATGTTCACCTTGGCATTATAAAGGAAACACACTACTGATGGGAGATTCTGCACATGCTATTGTGCCTTTTTATGGTCAAGGTATGAATGCCTCTTTTGAAGATGTGGTTGAATTTGATAAAGTTTTAGACGAAAATTTAGAAAACTGGGAAGCTACTTTTACAGCTTACGAAAAAAATCGAAAGAAAGACACAGATGCCATTGCCGATTTAGCGATAGATAATTTCCACGAAATGAAAGGTCACGTATCAAATCCTATTTTTCAAGAAAAACGAAAAATTGAAATGGCTCTAGAAAAAGAGTTTCCAATGGAATACGATTCTAAATATAGTTTAGTAACTTTCAACGCAACGGTAGGCTACAGAGAAGCCATGTTAAGAGGAAGAGCTCAGGATAAAGCGATTTTAAATATGTTAACGGATAAAATTATTTCACCCGAAGATAATTTAAAAGAGATTTTAGAAAAAGTAAAAACAGAAACTGAAGCTATTTTAGAAGATGATAAAATTGCTGGATTGCATTAGCAATTTTGTCATTCCGCACCTGATGCGGAATCCATTATAAATTGGAGTTGAATTAAATAAAGATTCCTGCCTACGCAGGAATGACAATAACATGAGTAACACAGATAACAAGACTCCTGCTTCTTCAGGAACAGGTGTAACACCAAGAGGAGCTTATCCACACGTAAAGCAAGTCGGAGACTTCATATTCGTTTCGGGTACAAGTTCTAGACGCGCAGATAACACCATAGCAGGCGTTGACTTAATCGACGACATGGGAACAAAACGTTTAAACGCATACACCCAAACCCAAGAAGTTCTAAAAAACATAGAAAAGAACTTAGCAAAAGTTGGAGCCAGCTTAAAAGATGTGGTAGATGTGACCTCTTTTTTAGTCAACATGAATGACTTTGCTGACTATAATAAAGCCTACGGAGAATTCTTTGAAAAAGAAACAGGACCAACCAGAACAACAGTTGCAGTGCATCAGTTACCGCATCCGGATTTGGTGGTGGAGATTAAGGTTATGGCTTATAAGAAGAAAGATTAAAGAACCAAGAGCCAAGAAATATACAGATACTTCCTACCTCTTTTCTCTTGGTTCTTTCATCTGATAACACATGAACATCAAAAACTACATAAACGGAAATTTCCAAAACCCGATTCAAAACAATTGGATAGATAATTATTGTCCAGCAAATGGAGAAATCTATGGACAAATCCCAAACTCATCCAAAGAAGATGTTGAAAACGCCTATATCGCAGCAAAAACTGCATTTCCAACATGGAGCAAAACGACGCTAGAAGAACGTAGTAGAATTCTAATTAAAATTTCAGAATTACTTGAGGCCAACTTAGACCGTTTTGCAGAAGCCGAAAGTAAAGACAATGGCAAACCTATTTCATTAGCTAAAGCCGTTGATATTCCTAGAGCAGCAAGTAATTTTCGATTCTTTGGAAATGCGATTACACAATTTGCTAGTGAAAGTCATGAATCTGTTGGTCAACAAGCCGTCAATTACACCTTACGTCAACCGATTGGAGTTGTAGGTTGTATTTCACCTTGGAATCTTCCACTCTATCTCTTTACATGGAAAATTGCTCCAGCTCTAGCCGCAGGAAATTGTGTGGTTGCCAAACCTAGTGAAGTGACACCAATGACCGCTTACTTATTAGGCGAAATTTGTAACGAAGCAGGTTTACCAAAAGGCGTTTTAAATATTGTTCATGGTTTGGGAACCTCAACAGGACAAGCCATCATAGAACATATAGATATTAAAGCCATAAGTTTTACAGGAGGCACAGCAACAGGAGCACATATTGCTAGAGTCGCTGCACCAATGTTTAAAAAATTATCCCTAGAATTAGGAGGAAAAAACCCAAACATAATTTTTGCCGATTGCGATTATGAAGATATGTTAGCAACAACGGTTCAGTCATCTTTTGCTAATCAAGGGCAGATTTGCTTATGTGGCAGTCGCATTTTTGTGGAAGCTTCTATCTATGAAAAATTCAAAATAGACTTTGTTGAAAAAGTAAAAGCTTTAAAAGTTGGACATCCATCTGAAGCAGATACCAATATTGGAGCTTTAGTATCGAAACCTCATCTTGAAAAAGTAAAAGAATACATCAACATTGCGAAAGAAGAAAAAGGAACTGTTTTATGTGGTGGAAATGAAGTAACAATTAAAGGTTTCGAGAATGGTTATTATTTAGAACCTACAGTTATTGAAGTACCAAATGATGATTGCAGAGTAAACCAAGAAGAAATATTTGGACCTGTCGTTACTATAATGCCATTCAATTCAGAAGACGAAGTTTTAGAAATGGCAAACAAAGTAAAATATGGTTTATCTGCCACATTGTGGACCAATAACTTAAAACGAACTATGAAATTAAGTAACCAGCTACAAGCCGGAATTGTTTGGGTGAACACTTGGATGATGCGCGATTTAAGAACCCCTTTTGGAGGTGTTAAAGCATCTGGTGTTGGACGCGAAGGTGGATTTGAAGCTTTGCGTTTTTTTACGGAAGCCAAGAATGTTTGTATAAAGTATTAACCGTATCCAAAAGCCACCTTGAACAGAAGAGAATTTTTATTACTTGTTTGGACAAAATTTTTAAGACCAGTCTTATTTATTTTTATCATAATCTTTTGTGTCAATTTTCTAATTGATGTTTTTAAAGAAGGTAATTTCGATAATTTTATAAATATTGGAAAACTAATTATCCTAATGCTATTAATTTACATTTCGATATATTTTTTAAACATATTTATAGAATTAGTTAGAGATAAAATATATTTAATACTACCAGATTCTATTAAACAGATATTACAAATCTTCAGTAAAATCACAAGTTATATACTTCCTTTTATTTTAGGGGCATTAATTTATCATTTCTGGTTTGAAGACAAACCTAAAGCGATAGTATTAGTACTCATAATTTTAAATAGTAAAATAAGTAATTATAATAAAACCGAAAAAGAAAATGAATTTCAACCTCAATAACAAATACGCATTAGTTTGTGGTAGCACAGCAGGCATAGGAAAAGCAACAGCAATGGCTTTAGCTGCAGAAGGTGTTCAAGTCACTTTAATCGCTAGAAATGAAGACAAGTTAAAAGCAACACTTTCAGAATTACCTCAACAAAGACCACACGATTATATTGTGGCTGATTTTTCGAATCCAACAGAATTGAGAGCCAAAGTTTCAGACTATATTTCTAAACATCATGGGTTTCATATTTTGGTGAATAATACAGGAGGCCCAAAAGGTGGTCCTGTTTTTTCTGCTAACGTAGAAGAATTTGAATCGGCTTTTACACAGCATTTAAAATGTAACCATGTATTGGCTCAAAATGTTGTTCCTTTCATGAAACAGGAAGGTTATGGTCGCATTATCAATGTGATTTCAACATCTGTTAAACAACCTTTAGATGGACTTGGAGTTAGCAATACCATTCGTGGTGCAGTGGCAAACTGGAGCAAAACTTTGGCTAATGAATTGGGGCAATTTGGTATTACAGTAAACAATGTTTTACCAGGAGCTACAGGTACGGAACGTCTAGCTGAAATCATTAAAAATAAGTCGTCCAAGTCTGGAAACACCGAAGAAGAAGCTGCAAATGCTATGAAAAATGCTGTGCCTGCTAAACGTTTTGCTAAACCAGAAGAATTAGCAGATGCTATTACATTTTTAGCAAGTGAGCGTGCTGCTTATATAAATGGAATTAATCTTCCTGTTGATGGCGGACGAACAAAATCCTTATAAGTAGAAGACCTATCAGGTTTTAAAAACCTGACCGATCTATTTGTAGAATTTTAATTTTTTATCACTAATTTTATTGAATTGTTGAATCTGCGTTAAGGGTTGCAACGACATCCTTTTTTTGCTGCCATATATGGCAAAAAAAGATATAGTGAAAAACCTGACCCTTTTTAGGGTAACGCCCTAATAATAACCTCATGAGCAAAATATATCCTCCAATTAATTTTAAAGCTTGGATTGACGAGAACCGCCATTTACTAAAACCACCAGTTGGTAATAAGGTGGTTTGGAAAGATGGCGACTTTATTGTGATGGTCGTTGGCGGACCTAATAATAGAAAGGATTACCACTATAATGAGACACCAGAGTTTTTCCATCAAATTGAAGGAGATATAATTTTAAAAATTATTGAAGATGGTGAACCTAAAGATATTCATATTAAAGAAGGTGAGATTTTCTTATTACCACCAAAAGTTCCGCATTCACCGCAACGTGGAGCAAATACAGTAGGATTGGTTATCGAATATCCTAGAGAAAAAGGTGTTCAAGATGCTTTACTATGGTTCTGTGAAAACTGCACGACCAAATTGTACGAAGAGGATTTCACAGTTGAAAATATTGAAACGGATATGCCTGTAATTTTCGATAAATATTATGGTGATAAGGACAAACGGAAGTGTCCTAATTGTGGTGAAATAATGGAACCACCAGAAAAGGTTAAGATAGATAATTAAAGGTGGATTGATTTTCCAAAAAAGGAAACACCTTAAATTCATAAAACATAACTAACTAAAGAGTTCAATAATAATTTGAATTCCTATTAATAAGATTGCTACGGCAAACGCCTCGCAATGACGGAGACATGGAAAAACGCAAACTTAGAATAAACGGTCATTCACATTTACTTCCTTATCCAGAGGAAATACCACAATTTATGCAAGACAAAGGTATTTTCTGGGTAGATAAAGACCGGAAATTTATGCTTCAAAAAGACTGGAATCGACCAATTACTGATTCTAGTTTTTTCTTAAATGAAAAGTTAGCTTGGATGGAACGCTTTAATATAGACCATGCTGTGGTTCTAAACTTATCGCAACTTTATGGTAATGGACTTCGTGTTGAAGAAATGAAACAAGCCTTGCGCTTTCAGAATGATTTCAATGCTAAAATTCAACACAATAACCCGAGTAAATTTACTTGTGGTTTTGTTGTTCACCCTGGATTTGTAAGGGGTGCTTGTTGGGAAATTGAACGTTGTGTGGAGGTTTTAGGGCTTCAACTATTATGCCTACCAACCCATTATATGGACACGATTGGAACTTGGCGTTGTATTTTTGATGAAGAAAATGAGCCTATTTTTGAGTTGGCAAATAAATACAATCTTGCCGTTGAAATTCACCCATACGATGGTGAAAAATTCATAAAATTAGAAAACACATCATGGCGTTTTCATTTAATTTGGATGTTAGCACAATGCGCAGATGCTTATCATTTTTTAACTTTAAATGGTTTACAAGATAAATTCCCAAACATGCGTACTTGCTTTGCTCATGGAGGGCAATTGGCACAAATAAATTTAGGACGACGAATTCAAGGTTTTGACGGTAGACCCGATTTATTTGAAGGTAAAAGCCACCCTAGAAAAGCGGTTGGTCATAAAAATATATTCTTTGACACTTTAGTACACGATACAGGTGGCTTAGAGTTATTAATTAGAAATCAAGGTTCTAAACAAGTTATAATGGGATTAGATGACCCATACCCTTTAGGCGAAATGGAAAGCGAAAAACAATCGTCATATCCTGGTAAGATTATAGATTTAGCTATAGACAGAAAAATTATAACAGAAACAGAAGGCGATGCTATATGGGAAGATAACGTTATACAATGGTTATGTGGTGATGACGAAGTGGCTAAAAAGAAATTAGTAGATAGGATTTTATCCTAATGATTTCCTGAGTATTATTCCTCTAATTTAAATTATTATGTATGCATTTCTTGCCCGAAAACTTAGATAAATATGTAGTTGACCACTCTGAACAAGAACCTAAACTATTACAACAACTTACTAGAGAAACGTATCAAAAAGTATTACAGCCTATTATGCTTAGCGGACCTTACCAAGGTCGTGTTTTAAGTATGATATCTAAGTTAATTAGACCAAAATCTGTTTTAGAACTAGGAACGTTTACAGGCTATGCAACTTTATGTTTGGCTGAAGGACTTCAGGAAAACGGGAGGCTTCACACAATTGATATTAACGAAGAATTAGTTGATTTCCAACGAAAATATTTTGATGCGTCTGAATATGGAAAGCAAATTATTCAACACACAGGAAGCGCTTTAGACATAATTCCTGAATTAAACGAAACTTTTGATTTGATCTTTATTGATGCAGACAAACCGAACTATTCCAATTATTTCCATTTAATTATAGACAAATTAAATAAAGGAGGAGTTATTCTTTCAGATAACGTTTTATGGCATGGAAAAGTTGTAGAACCTTTAGATGAAAAAGATAAATCTACCAAAGCTGTTTTAGATTATAACACACTTCTTAAAAATGATAAACGTATTGAAACGGTCCTTCTACCAATAAGAGATGGCTTAACGATTAGTCGAAAAATATAATCACGCAGCTATGAGTAAAATTGACATACGCACCGCAGATGTTGTTAAATACATCACTCCTTTACGAGAAGGTGGTTCATTACCTGCCATCGTAAAAGCTAGCGACGGATTTCTTTATGTGTTAAAATTTAGAGGGGCTGGCCAGGGCACCAAAGCACTAATAGCAGAATTTATTGGAGGAGAATTAGCAAGAGCTATTGGTTTAAAAGTTCCGGAATTAGTTTTTCTAAATTTAGACGATTCCTTTAGCAAAACCGAACCCGATGAAGAAATACAAGATTTATTGAAATTTAGTGTGGGTTTAAATTTAGGCTTACACTATTTAAGTAGCTCTATTACTTTTGATCCTTTAGTTTCTGTTGCTGATGCAATGACATCTTCCAAAATCGTTTTGTTAGATAGCATTATTAGCAACATAGACCGAACCGTAAAAAACACCAATTTGCTTAATTGGAATAAGGAATTATGGGTCATAGATAATGGTGCTAGTTTCTATTTTCATCATAATTGGAGTACTTGGGAAAATCATCTTACAAGAACGTTTCCACTTATAAAAGATCATGTCCTTTTAGAACGTGCTTCCTTATTAAATGAAGCGTCTAAAGGGATTATAACTGCACTAACCCAAGACATCATTAAAGATATTGTATACAAAATACCTGAAGATTGGCTGATAAACGACTCGGATTCCTTTACTCCAGATGAAATGAGAAAGGCCTATATTGAATACTTAAATTCGAGACTCTTAAAAATTGACACCTTAGTAAAAGAAGCTGAAGATGCAAGATAAAGTTACTTTTGAATATGCTATTATTAGATTGGTTCCTAAAGTAGAACGTGAAGAATTTTTTAACGTCGGTGTTATTTTGTTTTCAAAGCGAAAAAAATTCCTTGGAGTTAAATTTAATGTCGACCAACAAAAATTGAATGCGTTTTCGTGCGAATTAGATTTAGAAGTTATAAATAATTACCTGAAATCTTGGGAATTAATCTCTAAAGGAGAGCCTTCAGGAGGTGCTATTGCCCAATTTGAATTGTCAGATCGGTTTAGATGGTTAGCTGCCTCTCGTAGCACGGTTATTCAAAGTTCTAAGACGCATTCTGGTATTACTGAGAATCCGGAGCACGAATTACAATCTATTTTTGAAAAGCACGTCTTAGACTTAGATTGAACTGCTTCAATTTCATTAGATAAGAAAAGCCTCACTAATTTTAGTGAGGCTTTCTAATTCAATTAAGGTTTACTGAACAGCCTCTAGAGCATCAATATTCCCATAACCAAAGCTACTATTTTTATTAGGATAAAATTCAGAAGACTGCTTTAACCTATTAAGCACTTGTGTCCTGCTCCAACTTGGATACTTAGACCATATTAAAGCTGCAATACCTGCTGTAGTTGCTGTTGCTACAGAAGATCCACCTGTGTAACGACGTTGACCATCATTAAAGCCTAATACAGGAGGTGCTTTACTTGTATTATTATCGCCCTCCATAATAATGGTGAAGTCTATTTTACTACCGCTATGACACGTATCACAACGCTCATAATTACTTCCATCATTAACACCGGTTACAGCCACAGTTTCGCTCATGGTCGCAGGAAAAATCACACCAAAACCATTAGTAAAACTAGTAGACGTTCCACCTGCTGCAAATATTAATTTGCCTTTACTGTAAGCATATCGCACGGCATCTTTTACATTACCAATAGACCAAACATAACCTATGGACATTGAAATTATTTTCACATCACTTCTATTGCCTAAATCTTTTAAAGCTTGAGAAACACCTTTACGCTCATGATAATCGTTTAAAAGCACATCTTCTGTAGCTCTATAAGCCACCAAATTAGAATTATAGGCCACACCTACAGGCATTCCGTTATCATTTCTTGGTGCTGCCATAGTAGATCCCATTGCTGTACCATGTCCACATTTATCGTGAGGACCATCGTAGTTACTAGACCACCACCAATTAGAATCTATAAAAGTGCCATACTTTTGAACAAATCGCCCTGATGAATAGCCATCATTAATTCCTACTGAATTTAATAACGCTTGCGACTTTGAAACACCTGTATCAATTAATCCAATGGTAACACCAGAACCTGTTGAAATATTCCATGCATCACGAATGTTATGCTCATCAAAATGCCAAGATACTTGTGCATTATTTGGAGCTATAGTAGAATAGTGCGCTGAATTAATTGAAGCTCCACTTGTATCACATCCTGAGCTTGATTTTTGTTGCACATCGGTATATTGATTATACCCATTTGGTTCCAAATACCGAACATAATCACTTTCTCTTAAAGCAATAATAGTTTCTAGCTTCGTTACTTCCGCATCAAAAACGGTTAGAATATCATCTTCTCTCAACTTAAAACTTTCTTTATCAACTTGTTCTTTGTTAAGAATAGTCGCGAGTAAACTGTTCTTTTTACTTTCGAGATCAGAATCACCTTCTTCACCAAAACTTTGACCTTCATTTCCATAACCCACAGTCAATACATTCTGTCCGTGCGTTAATGCGCTCCATAAAAAGTGCGCGTCTTCTTTATTCCAATCAAAATCACCAGTTGTTCGAATACTTTCACTAATACGTTGATTAATTTGCTCAACGGTTAAAGGGTTTTCTGGAAATTGAACCGCTTCTGATTCTGCATCAATAATAGTATCTTTAGAACAAGATACTATAGTAATTGCCACTACAAGCACTACCAAAGTGTACATTTTTTTCATATAATAAAATTTAGATTATTATTTAACCCTCTAAATATATTAAATAAAACACATTAATTAGCACCTAAATTTATGATTAAATTAAAAAATCAAATCACTTTATGAGAAATACGCAATTACTTATTGCGTTTTAATGATCCTGTGAAGTCTTCAAGATCATCTTTTATTTTATTGATTTCTTCTTGAACATTTTTTGTAACATCTTTATCTATGATGTTATTTTCCTTTGCACTTTTAGTCACTTCTTGCTTTATGTCATTTGATGCATCTTTTAATTGACGCATACCTTTACCTAAGCCTCTAGCTATTTCTGGAAGTTTATCTGCACCAAATACTAATACCACTATTAATAGTATCACCATAATTTCGGCAGCTCCAATGAATAATATTGTTAAATGATGTATCACGTTGCAAATATAGAATGAGTTTGTGGATTATACCACCTCAAAATTAAAAATAAAAAAAGCCAACTTAAAAAAGTTGGCTTAAATTTATCATCTTTAATTAATCTCTTGCTCTACCCTTAAACTTATCGAAATCGCTTTCTTTAACTTCTATAGGCCAAGAATTATTAGAGGTATCTACATCGGCCGTTTCTAGATCTGGATCTACTTGTACCGATACAATTTCCTTATCACTTGCAATAGCTTTAGTTACTTCCTTATCATTAAGCCTCCATACTTGAGCTGGATAAGTTTCTCTTGACTTAGTGCCATCAGCATAAGTATACTCAACAATTAACGGCATTACTAATCCACCTGGTTTATCAAACGTTATTTGATAGAAATATTTAGGTGCTTTTTTCATAGCCTTCTGCTCATCTGGTGTAAAATTATCCATGATGTATTCTTTTACTGTAGGTAAATCATCTAGGGACGCATTTGTTTTCATGGCATCTTCAAAACCTTCGGCACCTTCTTCAATAAAATACACTAAGCTTTCAGGATCTCTATTATAGCGCTCAGCCAGTCTTTTTCCATTATCATTTGGGGTTGTCGTTACCGCAAATTTCTTAACTTCTTTTACACCAATATCCGTATAATCTGTAGTATAAAACCAACCTCTCCAAAACCAATCTAAATCTACCGCTGAGGCATCTTCCATAGTACGGAAAAAATCTTCTGGAGTTGGGTGTTTAAACTTCCAACGATTTGCATATTCTTTAAATGAATAATCAAATAGCTCACGTCCCATTACGGTTTCTCTTAAAATATTTAAAGCTGTTGCAGGCTTACTATAAGCATTACTTCCAAATTGATAGGTATTTAAACCTTTGGTCATAACTGGTGCGATAAAATTTTGATCACCACCCATATATCTTACGATATTTTTAGCAGGTCCTCGTCGAGACGGAAATGCTTTGTGTTGTGGAGATAAAGCATCAGGATACCATTCCCCAAAATCTTGCTCAGCAACATATTGTGTAAAGGTATTTAAACCTTCGTCCATCCATGTCCATTGACGCTCATCACTATTTACAATCATTGGGAACCAATTGTGCCCAACTTCATGAATGATTACTCCAATCATTCCGTATTTAGTTCTATCAGAATAATTCCCTTCTTTATCTGGACGACCAAAATTAAAACAGATCATAGGATATTCCATTCCCATTGGTGTATTTACAGAAATCGCCTTGTGATAAGGATAATCAAATGTCATACGCGAATAGGTTTTTAAGGTACTCGCAACCGCTTTTGTAGACCATTGCTCCCAAAGCGGGTTTCCTTCTTTTGGATATAAGGAGACAGCCATAACATCTTTCTCACCAAGTTTTACAGCCATCATATCCCAAAGAAACTTACGAGAGGTTGCAAAACCAAAATCACGAACCATTTTTGCCGACAATTTCCAAGTTTTCTTGTCTTTACTTTTAGATTTCTCAGCGTTTCTTGCGTCTTCGTCTGTGACAATCATTACAGGATCGTCATAAGACTTCAGTGCTTTCTTGTAGCGTTTCATCATTTCTTTAGTGAATACTTCCTCACGATTTGTAAGTACTCCTGTTCCGTCTAAAATATGGTCTGCAGGCACTGTAATATTCACATCAAAATCACCAAATGGTAGTGCAAATTCATCTCGTCCCCAAAATTGAGAATTTTGCCACCCCTCTACATCATTATATACAGCCATTCGTGGGTAAAACTGAGCTATAGTATATAAGTTATTATCATCTTCTTCAAAATATTCATAACCAGAACGTCCTCTATCTTTAACATGATTATTTATATTGTACCACCATTTTATTTGGAACGAAAATTTATCTCCCGTGTTTATCGCTCGTGGCAATTCTACACGCATCATGGTACGATTTATAGTATGTTGCAAATCATTTCCATTAACATCTTTAACATGCATGATGTTAAAACCGCCATCAAAAGATTCTTTTAAATAAGACTTTACAACACTAGAAGATAAATTGGCAGGTGAAATTGCAGAACTACCAATTAGTGGTGTTTTTGAATCTTTTGCACGCATATTTTGATCTAATTGCACCCATAAATATTTTAATTCATCTGGGGAATTATTAGTATAGGTAATCGTTTCATCACCATACAATTTCGCATTGACATCATCGATTTCAATATCCATTTTATAATCTGCCTGTTGCTGATAATAGCCAGGGCCAGGAGCACCAGAACCTGTTCTAAACACATTTGGTGTAGAAAACTCATCATAAAGCTGTTTAAATTTGTTTTGGTTAGTATGACCTTGTTGGCGTTCGGCCTTTACGTCATTTTGAGCATAAGTACTAAAAGACGTAAAAAGTATAGCACACAAGAGGTAATTAAAAATTTTCATATAATTTTTTTGTTATTAAAATGATGTCCAAAATATGACTTTAAGATGGCTTTAACAGTTTTTTAATCAAATTTTAACACGCAAGTGTCATTCTCTGGCACTTGTAAAAAGCTCTGATTCTTTCCAAGAAGTTTTAACCTCACTATATTTTGTTGGTTAGAAAAGACATCGAATAAAATTTGATTGGTAACCTCTATGGACTTAATATTTGAAACATTTTCTATTTCTAAATAGCAATATGTAATATCATCTTTATATTCCTTTCCTATAAATTTGAAGTTAACATCTTGTCCATTTACAATAATTTTCAATTTATCAGATAGATACCTATTCATATAGGTTTCAACCGTTTCTGACTCATCTTCCACGGCAAGTGTTATCGCTTCATCATAACGTTTACGAAGTAACGTTTCAAAATCATCAATAAAAATTTGACTTATGATTTGAAGAGATTGTTGTTCCTCTGCATATTCTATTTCTGTTACACTAACGTAATATTCATGTGATGAAGAATTGGAAATTAAAAATGGAAGTGTAAAAAAGAGGATTAAAAAATATAGTGGTTTCATAGTTTGTTTTTCACTTGTATTATGCGTCTACAAAACGCATTCCAAAATTAGTCTTTAGTTTGTGATTTTCTATTTTCTTGATACACTTTTAGCTTTGCTTGCAAAAATTCCAATAGTGCAATATCATTATTCTGATTACAAAACTCTAAAAATTCATCGTCTTCTTGACAAAATAAAAAATACTCAGTCCGTAGATTTTCTGCTAAAGAATCATTTTCGAAAATAAAAGATTCATAATTTGCTTTTAATCCCTGAATGCAACGTTCTCTATCATCTAATTCTACAATGGCTTTTAATTTTTTAGTTCTACCACTGATTGTATTTAGTAGCTTATAAAAATTCACACTAAAACCAAGACCGACGCTGCCCCAAGAACCACCATCTGCATCATATAACTTTCTTTCATTTTGTGTTAATGGTTTTCCTTTATAGCCAGGAATCCCTAAATCATAAAAATTAATTTCGGGTTTGGCATCTGAATTTTGAAGATCGGATTCTAAGCTTCCGGTTAAAATTTTACCAACAATGACTTCATTTAATTCGCTTACATTTTCAATCATCTGAACATATAACTCACCCAATTGAATCACTGCATCAGAAACTACAACCTCTTGTGTTTGATATTTTACTCCAGAAATAACCAAAGTATCTAAGGCTTTAGCTGGGATAACAAAACTTCCATCTTCTTCAGAAATAGTATATTTTGCTGCTGTTTTATTTTGAATATGAAGTCCTTCAACCTCATCGTTTGCAATAAGTTGACCTTTGAGATCTTTAGTTTGTGCCTGAAGACTACAACACATTACAAAAACCAGAAGTAATGCTATGACTTTAATTGTCTTCATTTAATTGTATTTTAAAAATCTTTAATTTCTCTAAAAGAAAACTCACCTTCTGTATTTGATTTTCGTGTTCACAGATGGATGAGAACTGATTATCTTCTAAGCAAAATTGAAAAAATTCTTCCTTGTGATTATCAGAAATTGAAACGGCATCAAAAATGGCACTCGCATATTCTGATTTTAATTGATTGATGCATTTTTCATCCGATTCTCGTTTAACTCGCTCTTTATAGTCTTTGGTATCTCCGTTAATTCGATTCAATATTTTGTGGACGTTTATTGATATTCCTATACCGTAGTAATACACAAACTTTCCGTGATCCGCGTCATGCAAACGCTGTTCGCTTTGCGTTGGAGGAAGATCTGTGGAACCTGGAATTCCTAAATCATAAAAATTAATTTGTGGTGCAATTTTTAAATTTTCCAAATCAGATTCTAAGCTTCCGGTTAAGATTTTACCAACAATGACTTCATTTAATTCGCTTACATTCTCAATCATCTGAACATATAACTCACCCAATTGTATCACTGCATAAGAAACTACAACTTCTTGTGTTTGATATTTTACTCCAGAAATAACCAAAGTATCTAAGGCTTTAGCTGGAATAACAAAACTTCCATCTTCATTAGAAATGGTATATTTTGTCGCTGTTTTGTTTTGAATATGAAGCCCATCAACCTCATCCTCAGCAATTAACTTCCCGTTTAATTCGGTTCGTTGAGCGTTAACAAAAAGCACGCTAAAAAAGGCAGAGACAGCAAAAAGGATTTTACTCTTTTTCACTGGTGTCTTTTAAAAACGTTTTACTCAATTGAGAAATACGCTCTAAAAGTTGCATTTCATTATTCTCTTCAAACAAACTCTCCTCTACACCTTCTTTCTCAACATAGTCAATAAATGCTTCGACTTTATCTAAAGGGATTTCAAAATTATTATGGATATAATTAACACTATAAGCATCTAAAGCTTGCTTAAAAGGAGTTTGCTTTAATTGCTTTTCTTTTTCGGTTTTAAACTTAATTCTATCCGTATTAACCACTTGGCTAATTAAAAATCCGGCTACATTAACCAAATTGATCATATTATCCATGCGCGGATTGTACTCATTAAACGCCAAATTATCGGCTTTAGTTTTGTAATCTGCAGAGAACTCAAAATCTTCAATATTATCTAATCCAAAATAAACATCATCCAAACTGACATTATAGGTTCTAACATTTTCTAAATCTGCACCCAAGTTTCCGGTGAGATCAAAAGGCAATAAAACAACCTCATCTAATTTATTGACGTCCTCTACAAGAATAACTGTTAATCGTTTTGAGGTCATCACTTTATCTGTAATTGTAACCGTAAAATCTTTAAATTGAAGTGCTCCAAATTCAATAACATCATTAAGTGCTACTTTGATTTCAAAATTTCCATCTGCGTCTGTGTAGGTGCCTTTATTGGAAGACGAATTAAAAACCGCTACTCCTTCTTTATCATCAGAGGAAACCACGATTCTACCATTTACGGTAATTCTATCAATATCTTGACTAAAGGTTGTTAATGTGGTAACTAAGAATAATAAGAGTAGTATTTTTTTCATGTGTTGGATTTAATTTTGGTTCTTGTACTAAATTTCGGTTATATTCTTCAATTCTCATAGGATTATGCTCGTAAATGTTTGTTAAATGATAAAATAGCACAATGAACTTAACTTTTTCTTTTGCCTACAAATTTTCCATTTTGAACTCTAATTTCGCTCTTTATTTATAAACGTAAACCTACTATGTTGACAAAAAAACACCTTTATTACAGTCCAAAAGCTAAACTTTTCGACTTAAAACAAAAAGTCAAGATGAGTTCGTTTAAAAAAGATTGACTTTCTTTGTAAAACTGTATAACTAAATTATTGCATTTTGAAATCAATTATAATTGCAAGTACGTCTACCATTCATGGTAGCGGTTATTTGGAGTATTTATTAGACGAATTAGAAATTCATTTTAAATCTTCAAATGAAATTTTATTTATTCCATACGCTAGGCCTGGAGGTATTTCGCAAGATGATTATACAAAAACAGCATCTAAAGCTTTTTCTAAAATAGGAAAAACAGTAAAAGGCATTCACGAATTTAACAATGCTGAAGAAGCCATTCAAAATGCCCAAGGTATTTTTGTTGGTGGCGGTAATACTTTTGTTTTAGTGTCTCAATTGTACAAAAACAAGGTTTTGAAACCTATAAAAGATGCTATAAATAATGGCACACCATATTTAGGCACAAGTGCAGGAAGTAATATTTGTGGCTTAACTATGAATACTACTAATGATATGCCAATAGTATATCCACCGAGTTTTAAAACCTTAGGGTTAGTGCCATTTAATATTAATCCGCATTACCTAGACCCAATAGAAGGCAGTACGCATATGGGAGAAACTAGAGAAACACGGATAAAGGAATTTCACGCGTATAATAGTCAGCCTGTAATTGGTTTACGAGAAGGAAGTTGGATTGCTATTAGTGGCAATACTCTCACTTTAAAAGGCACTTTAGATGCTCGGGTTTTTGAGTATAACAAAGAGCCTTATGAAATTACAACTCATTCAGATTTAGGTTTTTTAAAATAGGTTTAAGCCCTATTCATGTGCCATAATTTAAAAGATAAAAACAAGATATTTATAGACACAAAAAAGCGTCCTTTGGACGCTTTTTTCAACTAACTAACTCAAATAATTGCCTACTCCTAGACATCTTTGTTTTTAAATCGTTTCAGAAATAATTCTGCTTCAGTGGCTTTAGAAATTTGCGCATGATTTAATGCTGTATTACCTAAATCACAGGGTTCGTGAATTTTAGAACCTGCAGTAATTAACGCTTTAATAATTTCTACACGATTATATTTTGCGGCATAGTGAATTGGCATCATACCATTTGACTTTGCATTTACATCTGCTCCAGCTTTTATAAGCCTATTAACTTCTTCAAAGTTTCCAGTAGCAACAGCTTTACACAAAGGACTGACTTCAATTGTTGCTACACTTACTTCATTTAATTCTGAAGTTAAAAGATTATTGGATGCATTTACATTTGACATTGAGAAGCCTAATGCTAAGGCTAATACGATTACTGATTTTTTCATGATGAAAGATTTTAAATTTAATTGATTGTTTTTTGATTATACTAAATAGACGACATATCTCCTTAAGTGTTACACTAAAAAAATTTTTATAACATTTTTTTAACGATTTGAAAACAAATATGTTAACTCCATCACAAAACGTAAACAAAACATTACCAACTCTCTAGCCAAACTTAATTTAGAGATAATATTTTAAATTTTTTCGTCCTACAGATTTGTTGTAGCGTTGTATAGTATTATCTTTGATACTCAAAACAATTAGACATGAACAAGAAGGTTATTTTAATGATTTTAGACGGTTGGGGAAAATCACCTGACCCTAAAGTTTCGGCTATAGACAATGCACAAACTCCATTTATAGATTCTCTATACACTAAATATCCTAATGCCAGTCTAAGGACAGACGGACTCCATGTTGGCCTACCAGAAGGACAAATGGGAAATAGCGAAGTAGGACACATGAATTTGGGTGCTGGTCGTATTGTATATCAAGATTTAGTAAAGATTAACCTTGCTGTAGAAAATAATACACTTCGTGAAGAACCCGTTTTAAAAACAGCTTTTGAATATGCTAAAGCCAATAATAAAAATGTACATTTATTAGGTTTAGTTAGTGATGGTGGAGTTCATTCTCATATAAATCATCTTTATGGCTTATTGAATGCCACTAACGATTACGGATTAGAAAACGTCTTTGTACATGCCTTTACAGATGGTAGAGATGTAGACCCAAAATCGGGAGCTGGTTTTATTTCAGATTTAGAAAAGCATCTTGATAAAACCTCCGGAAAACTAGCATCAGTAACGGGTCGTTACTATGCTATGGATAGAGATAAACGTTGGGAACGTGTAAAAATAGTTTATGATGCGTTAGTCAATGGAGAAGGTGAAAAAACTCAGAATGCAGTACAATCTATCCAAGATAATTATGACAAGGATGTTACAGACGAATTCATCAAACCTTTAATTGTTACAGACAATGATAATCAACCTGTAGCAACTATTAAAGACGATGATGTTGTTATCTTTTTCAATTTTAGAACAGATAGAGGAAGACAATTGACGGAAGCATTAACTCAAACTGATTTTCATGAGTTTAATATGCATAAACTGAATCTTTACTATGTAACCATAACTAATTACGACAATACGTTTAAGGGCATTAACGTTGTTTTCAATAAAGACAACCTAACAGAAACTCTAGGTGAAGTCTTAGAGAAACATCATAAAAAGCAAATTCGTATTGCTGAAACAGAGAAATATCCTCATGTCACTTTTTTCTTTTCAGGCGGACAAGAAAAACCATTTGAAGGTGAAACTCGAATTCTAAGAAACTCACCAAAAGTAGCGACTTACGATTTAAAACCAGAAATGAGTGTTTATGAATTAACAGATGCTTTAATTCCTGAACTTAAAAAAGGAGACGTTGATTTTGTATGCTTAAACTTTGCCAATGGAGATATGGTTGGCCATACAGGCGTTATGCAAGCAGCGATAGAAGCTTGTGAACACGTGGACAAATGCGTTAAAGAAGTTGTGACTACAGCCTTAGAAAATGATTATACCACTATTTTAATTGCTGATCATGGTAACTGCGAAACCATGATAAATCCGGATGGTTCACCAAATACGGCGCACACGACTAACCCTGTTCCAGTAATATTAATAGACAACGATTTAAAAACGATTAAGGATGGTGTTTTAGGAGATATCGCACCAACTATTTTAAAGTTAATTGGCGTACCGCAACCAAAAGCAATGACAAGAGAAAGCCTTGTATAATTTTCTTATTATTGTAACTTTGCTCCAGACCCAGATACTTTAAATAGCATGAATTTTCAAAACAGATTAATAATAGCCGTAGATTTTGATGGCACCATAGTAGATGATGCCTATCCGAAGATTGGAAAAACACGCATCTTTGCTTTTGAAACTTTAAAACGACTCCAAGAAGATGGTCATCGTCTCATTTTATGGACGTATCGCTGTGGTGCTAAGCTAGATGAAGCTGTGCAATTTTGCAAAGACAATGGCATTGAGTTTTACGCTGTAAATGCTAGTTTTCCTGAAGAAAAATATGACTACAGCAGAAGTCGAAAAATCCATGCAGACCTCTTTATAGATGATAGAAATATAGGCGGTATTCTAGGTTGGGGAGAAGTATACCAAATCATCACTAATGAAGAACCAAACATTCCGCCAGCACCTAAAAAGTGGTGGAAGTTTTAAACCATATCATTTATTTTATCATATCAAAATACGCCTTATCGATAGCTTCCCGATGATCTGGATGCGCAATATCCACTAAAGCTTTTACTCTATTCTTAATCGTTTGGCCGTATAGATTGGCAATACCATATTCTGTTACCACATATTGTACATGTGCTCTTGTGGTTACAACTCCTGCGCCTGGTTTTAATATTGGTACAATTCTGCTAATACCATTTTTAGTTACTGATGGTAGTGCTATAATAGCTTTACCTCCCTGACTTAATGATGCTCCCCTTATAAAATCCATCTGACCACCAACTCCAGAATACATATCAGAACCTATTGAATCTGCACAAACTTGACCCGTGAGATCGACTTCTATCGCAGAATTGATAGCCACCATCTTTGGATTTTGTTTAATATATGCTGGATTATTAGTATAATTTGAAGCACGCATTTCTACAAACGGATTATCATCTACATAATCATATAAGCGTTTGGATCCCATTAAAAATGTAGATAAGGCACGCCCACGATTAATCTTTTTATAATTACCGTTAATCACATTATTCAGAATTAAATCAATAACTCCATCTGAAAACATTTCGGTATGCAAACCTAAATCTTTATGATTCGTTAAGCGTGTTAAGACAGCATTTGGAATAGAACCAATACCCATTTGCAAAGTACTTCTATCTTCAATTAATCCGGCTACATAATCACCAATTTTACTTTCAATAGCATTAGGTTCTGCCATTATATACGTAGGAATTTCCTCATCTGCCTCTACAAAATAATCAATTTCTGAGATATGTATAATACCTGCTCCATGTGTTCTTGGCATTTGCGGATTTACTTGCGCAATCACTGTCTTCGCATTATCTATGGCTGCTAAAATGGCCTCAACAGAAACACCCAATGAACAATAGCCATGACGATCTGGTACAGATACATGAATCAATACCACATCCAGTTCTAAAACACGTTGTTGAAAAAGGCGCGGTAATTCACTTAAAAAAACTGGAGTGTAAGATCCGTTACCAGCTTTTATGGTGTGTCTTACATTTTTCCCTAAGAAAAAGGAATTAATATGAAAGCTGTCCTTTAATTCTGGATTGGCATAAGGTGCGACTCCTTCTGTATGCAACTGACAAACTTCAACATTACGAAGTTCTTCATGTCTTGCTGATAATGCTTTCACAAGTGCTTGTGGTGCTGCCGCAGCTGCTTGGATATAGACACGATCATTAGATTTTACAACTTTTAAGGCGTCTTCTGCGGTAACCGTTTTATACATAATTAATCCATTTTAGATTGCAAATTTAGAGTAAAGCTATTACTTAAGAACTGTTATATATCATGTTTTGAAATAGTCATCGGTCAACACGTATTGCTTACAATTTTAATTCTATAGTACTTTATTTATCCTAAGGACTACTATTCAGTTAGCTGTGACGTAAATAATATTCATTTTCTTTGGTAGTAATTTTAATCAAGAAATGGTATTACCTATCTTTGCCGCTCAATATTTTGAATCATGATTATAGTAAAAACAGCAGAAGAGATTGAATTAATGCGTCAAAGCGCACTTATCGTATCTAAAACTTTAGGTATGTTGGCTAAAGAAACAAAGGAAGGTGTAACAACCAATCATTTGGATGCCATCGCAGAAGAGTTTATTAGAGACCATGGTGCTTTACCTGGTTTTAAAGGCCTTTACGATTGTCCTTCAACATTACTTTGTAGTGTTAATGAAGCTGTAGTTCATGGTTTACCAACAGATATTCCATTAAAAGATGGTGATATTGTGTCTATAGATTGTGGTTCATTTATGAATGGCTTTTATGGCGATCACGCGTATACGTTTGAAATTGGAAATGTTGCTGAAGAGACTAAGAAACTCATTCAGATTACTAAAGAATCACTTTACAAAGGTATTGAGCAATTAAAAATTGGCAATCGTGTTGGTGATGTCGGTTATGCTATTCAGAAATATACCGAAGACCAAGGGTACGGTGTTGTTAGAGAATTGGTAGGACATGGTTTAGGAAGAAAAATGCACGAAGATCCTGAAATGCCTAACTACGGAAAACGTGGCCGTGGTAAGAAATTTATTGAAGGTATGGTTGTTGCCATTGAACCAATGATCAATTTAGGAACGCATAAAGTCAAACAATTGAGTGATGGTTGGACGATTGTAACACAAGATGGAAAACCAAGTGTACACTTTGAACACGATGTTGCTATTGTAGATGGGAAACCAGAAATACTTTCTACATTTGCGTATGTACATGAGGCTTTGGGTATTACTTCAGATGAAGAAGATGCTTTTAGACAGAAGGCACTTGTTTTATAGTTATATTTGGTGATGCTTAAATTTTTTCGAAAAATTAGATACAACCTTATAAGTAAAAATAAAACAGGGAACTATATTAAATATGCTCTGGGAGAAATTATTCTAGTAGTAATTGGCATCTTAATAGCACTTCAAATTAATAACTGGAATACACATAGAAAAGATGTTATTTTAGAAAAAGAATATCTTACTAGATTAAAAAGTGATTTAGGATTTGATCAAAGTTTACTAAAAAGGATTACAATTGATAGATATGAACGTAAGGTAGCATGTCTTGAAAAAGGTAAAGCCTACAATCAAGGTAATTATATTATAAAAGACACATTACAATTTTTGGAGGATATTGGTTATGGTGGAGTTTTTGGTAATGTAAATTGGAGTCTGAACACAAATACATATAACGAACTTATTAGCACTGGTAATTTGAGAAAAATACAGAGTGACTCCTTAAGAAATAGCATTGTCACTTATTACGAAGTTAGCAATGCACTTCAAATTTCTGGAAGAGATTACATCAGTGGTTATATTAATTTTGTAAATTCATTAAGACCTTATAACCCAAAAAATAAAAAATCAGATATTGTATTTGATACACTAACTATGCTTAAGCATTTAAAGACTGAAGAATATTACCGATTAGCTAATCTCGAATTAACACTAGCTCATAGTGTTACTAACTATGCAGATAAGTTAACCAAACAATCACAAGAATTAGTGACTAATATTGAAACCGCTTTGAAAGACTAATATTTTTCGTGAAAAAACTCTTTAAACTTATTCTCAATATAATTCCAAGGCCTTTACTGATAAGATTGAGTTACGTAGCACGTCCAATTTTAGCTTTCTTTTTAAAAGGCAATACATTCACTGACCCAATTGATGGTAAAAGTTTCAAAACCTTTTTACCTTATGGCTACGGAAACCAACGCAACAATGTACTTTCGCCTTCCACTTTAAGCTTAGAACGTCACCGCTTATTATGGTTGTATCTTAATAGTGAAACGGATTTCTTTTCACGAGATACTGAATTAAGTTCAACATTAAGCGTTCTCCACTTTGCACCAGAACAATGTTTTTTAAAACGTTTTAGAAGTCTTAAAAACTTAAAATATACGACTACCGATTTACTGTCTCCTATTGCAGATGTTAAGGCTGATATTTGCGATTTACCTTTTGAAGATAACAGTTATGATGTAATTCTTTGTAATCATGTATTAGAGCATATTCCTGATGATACTAAAGCCATGCAAGAATTATACAGAGTGATGAAACCTGGTGGTTATGGTATATTTCAGATTCCACAAGAATTAGATAGAGCGGTCACTTTTGAAGATGACTCGATTACAGACAAAGATGAACGTGCCAAGATTTTTGGCCAATATGACCATGTTCGTGTTTATGGTCGTGATTATTTTGATAAGCTACGTTCCATAGGTTTTAAAGTTGAAGAAGTGGATTACACAGCTACCCTTTCTAATGAAGATATTGAAAAATACTGCTTAGCGAAAGGTGAAATTATTCCTGTAGTTTACAAATAAAATAACGTACTAAAATGACGCAACACATTATAATTGCAACTGGAGCTTTATTCGGCATGCTCGCTGTAATCTTTGGTGCTTTTGGCGCACATGCTTTAAAGAAAATCTTATCTGCAGATCAATTACATAGCTTTGAAGTTGGTGTAAAATATCAAATGTATCACGCCATCGTATTATTAGCTTTAGGTCTATGCGCTGCCGACGTTACCTCAGCAACATATTGGTGTTTTACAATCGGTATTATATTATTCTCCTTTAGTATTTACGGTTTAATTTTATCAGATGCTAAAGGCAAAAAGCTTCGGTTTCTAGGCCCTGTGACTCCGATTGGAGGATTGTTATTGGTAATCGGTTGGTTGTTGGTGTTGGTTCATGCTTTTTAATGATTAATTAGGGTATAATTACCACTTCATTTATCTAAACAAAAAAAGCTGAGCCATTTAATGACTCAGCCTTAGCTAGATTTCTAATTAATAAAAAAACACATGATTACTATTAGCTCTAGTTCTATTATCAAGCTCTCGTTTAACTTTAGGATAATAAATTAACAACAAGCTCTTGCTCTGCTACTCCTCCCAAACCGTCTGATGCACTTACTAAAATTGTATTTTCTCCAGATACGAACAAGCTATATTCTATAACGTAGGTTAAAGCGTTTAAATCTTCAATTAATAAATTGTTATTTAAGTAAATGGCATAAACAACCTCGTCATCGTCTAGATCTATAGACGCGGTCCAATTAAAAGGTATGCCTATGTTTGTTGCTGCTCCCTCTGTTAATACAAAAGCACTTGGATTACTATTTTCTTTAGATTGATCATCATCTGCATTACAATTAAAAAGCAATAGCGTTACCCCAATAAAAAGTATAGATTTAAAAATTTTCATAGGGTTTGATGTTATTTGGGTGTTTAAATTTGGTTGTATTGTTTAATGAAAAGGACTACCACAAGATTCTGCAGTTTTAAGACAACTCGCTTTGTGCTCATCGGCTAATTTCCAACCTCTAAGTGTTTTTTGTCCTTCTGGACTTTGCCAATAGGCATTGTTCTTATCTTTAATATATTTACTGTAAGCGTCTGCCTCTTTTTGCATAGTAGCCAAATCTGCTTCATCTTTAGACGTTAGCGTATAGGCAATTTGTTTTTCACGCATAGCGGTTAAATAATCAGATACCATTTTACGCACATTCTCTTGAGACAAGGCCTTATATTCTGGTGCTTTTCTTGGGTCTGGTCCTGCACTATTATTTAGAGCTATATTTTTTGCTTTATTTAAAAATTTACCGAAACCTTTTTTCTTTTTTTTAGTCTTTGAAGTTGCCTCACCATCTGGAGTTGTACCTTTTAGCACATAAACTCTTCTTATATCACCAAATTCTGTACGGCTGCTAAAATGATCTATAAAAAAAATATAATTGCCAATAGCTACATAACCTTCGTTAAACACATTTTCGTAAATAATATATGTGTTGGGAAACCCAGTAAAAGTTTGTCTATTTTTTGTAAAATCTGCAATATATTGGCTTCCTTTTTCGTCATTATCATTTTTGTCTATAATAGCTATTCCAGAGTCTATACCTTCATGATTTAATAATTTCACGATAACTTCTTGTGGCTCGTTATATTGACCAACTCTTTCTTGACTAAGATTTATTGACTGTTTTCCTTCGTTATCAACGCCAACACCTGGATACTCAATGTAAACTGGGTTTTCGCCTTTTGCTTTAATATTTTCAAAAAATGTTTGCTGTGCAAATGTACTTGTGGTTACTAATGCAATAAAAAATAAAATAATGTACTTCATAATAAATTTGGTTTTATAATTATGACACAAAAGTGATAAGCTTTGGTAAAAGGATTTTCAACTTTTTAGTGAATGGTAAGATTTTGTAAATGAATAGCAACAAAAAAGGAAAGCCTTTATGACTTTCCTTTTATTGGTATAATTAGAACTATGATTTATTCCTTTATAAATCGTTTTACATGTTGATTTTCTTCTAAATCTATAATCTTAATGAGATAAACCCCACTTGCCAAATCTGATATAGATAGTTGTTTATGGTTAAATGTTTTTACTTTTTGTCTTTGTAAATTAAATACTTCAACGAGTTGAATTTCTTTATCTGATTGTATCGTTAAAATATCTTTCACAGGATTTGGATATATTAATGGTGTAGAACTTTTTTCAAGAACACTTATCCCTAAAGTACTACTCTCTTCTATAGGATTGAAATTTTGCCAATAAGCTGCTGCTTCATAAGCTGTAGTAGCACCAGTAGGGACAGTAAGTAAAGTGTTAGAATAGTTTAAATTATAGAAAACAGTATCATCAATAGTTATTGGTGTATCAATATTTACATATACAGCAATTAATCCAGTACAATTCCCAAAAGCATACCTTTCAATAGATGTTACAGAGTTAGGTATGGTAATATCTGTTAAACTAGTGCAATTGTCAAAAGTAGCTTCAGCAATAGACGTTACGGAGTCAGGGATATTTACAGAACTTAAATTAGTGCAATAGTGAAACGCATACTCACCAAGAGACGTTACCGAATTCGGTATACTTACAGAGGTTAAACTCGTACAAGAAGAAAATGCAGAATTCCCAATATTTGTTACTGAATTAGGAATATTTAAAGTCGTTAACCCACTACAATTGGCAAAAGCAGCAGCTCCAATAGTAACTACCGAATTAGGAATATCTAAAGTTGTTAAACTAGTACATTCATAAAAAGCCTGACTATCAATAGACGTTACTGAGTTAGGAATACTTAATGAAGTTATGCTACTACACGCATAAAATGCAGAATCTCCAATAGATGTTACAGAATTAGGTATACTTACAGAAGTTAAACTATTGCAATAATTAAACACATGGTCTCCAATGCTAGTTACTGAATTAGGAATATCAACCGACGTTAAACCTGTGCAATCTTGAAATGCAGAATCTCCAATAGATGTTACAGAATTAGGAATACTTATAGAAGTTAGATTATAACTACCATAGAAAGCACTTTCCCCAATAGACGTAACAGAATTAGGTATGCTAACTGAACTTAAATCATAGCATCCTTTAAAAGCCGCCGAACCAATAGATGTTACCGAATTAGGAATACTAACAGAAGTTAAAGCATAGCAACCGTAAAAAGCACTATCTCCAATAGACGTAACGCTATAAGTAACTCCATTGTAAGTTACAGTAGCAGGTATAGTAGCAGCTCCGAAAAAATAAGCGTGTGTAGATACTCTAGCCGTATTAGGAGCAAGGTCAATACCTATGTAATAATTAATACCTCCAGAAGTAAAAGTAGTTGCATGAATGCTGCTCACAATTAATAAGCTGCATATGAGTAATAATTTTTTCATAATAAATTTGGTTTTATAATTATGAAACAAAAATGACAAGCTTTGCTAAAAGGATTTTGAACTTTTTAGTGAATGGTAAGATTAAAGCAATGAATGGTACTTAAATTTAAAATACACGGTTGATAAGATCCATAAATTCATCTTTACGGTCTCGTGCTATCGGAATACTTTTATTGTTACTCATAATAACCTGAAGACCATCTTTTTTAGTGACCTCATTCATGTATTTTAAATTGATTAGAAATGAACGATGTGGTTTGTAAAACAGTGGTTTATTACTGAGTTGTTCTGTGAAGTGTTTTAAGGTTTTACAAATCAATTCCGTTTTACCATTCTGCAAATAGACTTTAGTATACACACCATCTGCCTCAAAAAATAAGATATCTTCATGCGATACAAAACGAATACCTTTTGGGACTTCTAAAGCTATTTTATTTAAGGCTAATTGCTGAAAATTTCGTTCAAGATTCTGTAGTTTTTCTTTTATGGAATTTTCTTCTAAATAGGTTGATGCTTTAGCAATAGCTGCTTTCATTTCGACAACATCTATAGGTTTTAAAAGATAATCTACAGCTGATAATTTAAAGGCCTCTATGGCGTAATGGCCATAAGCGGTTGTGAAAATAATTTGAAAATTAATAGCCTCAGTTTTAAAAAACTCTAAAATCTGAAGTCCTGAATGATTAGGCATTTCAATATCTAGAAATACAATATCTGGCTGTTCCTTTTTAATAATGGTTACACCATCTAATAAATTTTCAGCCTCAAAAATCGTTTCTATTTCAGAACATTCTTCTACAATTAAGGTATGCAAAATACGTCTTGCACGTTTTTCATCGTCTATAATTATTGCTGTCATGTCTATATTTTATTTGTTTTTATGAGGCACATGCTGTTCTCTATAAATCATTTCTCTTAATATTAAAATGTTTCATATGCTCGCTTCATAAGATAGCTTCTCAATGTGCTAATTCTATTGTAATCGTTACTTTTGTACCTGAGACGACTTGGTGTGTGTTGTATACATCTTCGACCTCTAATTTTACTTTTTTATCCTGACTGCGATTTAATAAATCGATTCGTTTTTGATTTGCTGACGTCGCAAAAGATTTATGATTCCCAACCCGTTGGTTTTTTATTGTTGCTGATGCGGCTCTACCAATTCCATTGTCAATAATTTCACAAATTAAACGCTTTTGATTCGTGTCTTTAATAAATTTCAACATCAGTTTTTTATTATCTTTTTTATGAAGCAAGCCATGTTTTAAAGCATTCTCTACATAAGGCTGAATAAATAATGAAGGCACATATATGGTTTCAATATTTAGAGTTTTATCAACGTGAATTTCAAATTTTAGATCGTCATCAAAACGTTCTTTTTCGAGTTCTAAATATAATTTTAAGGTTTTAATTTCTTCTTGTAAAGTAATTTCATTGGTTTGGCTGTGTTCTAAATAGGTTCTTATCAATCGTGAAAATTTCACTAAATAATTTCGCGCCAATACTTTTTCATTCAAAATAATATAATCTTGAATAGAGTTTAAGGCATTGAATATAAAATGAGGATTCATCTGCGATCTCAGATTTTCTAATTGAGAAAACACCAATTGCTGATTAATCTTTGCTTTTTCTAATGCTTGTTGCTGAGAAACATTTAAACGAGCTGTTTTCCGAGAAAAGTACCACCAAACTATAGTTATTGAAATTAATAAAATTGAGCTATAAAACCACCATGTTTTATAAAATGGCAACCTTACGTTTAAACTGACACAAATAGGTTCTGTATATGTTTTTTGAAATGTATTTTTTGCTCTTAAATGAAAGGTGAACTTCCCGGCAGGTAACGTATTAAATTTCACAAAATCTAAACCTTTTTCTACTGCTATCCAATTATCACTGTAACCTTCTAATTGGTATTCATAATTCACAAACTCGTTAGATTGAAATCCGTTAACATTAAAACCAAATCTAATTTCACTATCTGTTTGGTCTAATTCATAATTGGATTGAACAATAGTGTCTTTTTCTAAAATCGCTACAGAGGTAAAATACGGCTGAAGCGTTTGTCTTGTTTTAATAATAGTATTAGCATCAAATTGATATAGTCCCATATTAGAACCAAAGAAAACATCATCATCCTGAACAACAATAGAATTAATGTTGTAAGAGTCCATACCATCTTCCTTATTTACGGTTATGACCTTTTGGGTGTCATAATTATAATTTTGTAACCCTCTATCTGTGGCAATCCACAAGGATTTTTCATCTGGTGTAATCACATTGATAACATTAGAAGCTAAGCCATTTTTCATATTTAATTTATACTGTAAACTATCATTTATAAAACCATACAATCCCTTATTATAAGTGGCTACCCAAACCACATCATCTGCTGTTATTGCAATTTTAGAACCATAAATAGGGGTATTATTATAGGTGATTTGTTTATAGGCTTTTGTCTTTAAATCGACCACACCAAAACCATCAATAAAATTAGAATAAGCTTTAGTTTTATTCTTGTTTAAGACGGAACCATAACTTCTCACCAAACGCAATAAAGACAGGGAATCTCCTTTTTTACTATATAGAGATAAGGCATGCGGAAGGCTCACTAAATATTGGTCTTCATCGTAAACAGAGATAGATTTTGTTACAATCAACTCGCTTTTCTTATTCAATTCTTCTCTTGAGTTATGAAAAACCGACTCAGTTGTCGCTACCATTAAGAGATCATTAGATAGTGCGTTGTAACAAATGCCGTAAATATTGTTCCTAAACGAAACATCAAGTTGTTTTATACCATTATCTGTTTTAGAATAGTTAAAAATATTAAAGTCCGAAGTCGCCAAATACAAGTTTTCTTTGTCAGTTTTTTCAATAGCAGTAACCCCTACATTATTTGGTAAAGCTATTTTTTTTAAGGCAAGATTGGGCATTACAAAAACACCGTTTTTTAGCGTTGTCACCCAAAAATTAGTATTGGAATCTATGATAAGATCTGTAGTGTAGCTATTCTTAAAATAGCGTTCACTAATCCTTAGTTTATTATTTTTAATTTCAGTAATAAAAATACCTCTATTCGTTAACACCCATAATTTATCTTTGATTTGGTAGGCATTCACCACTATTAAAGAAGATAATATTTCTGGTAATTGCACCTCTCGTAAATCCTTGTTATTAGTAATATAAAACATGGTATTTCTTTTTGAAGATATTAATTCATTGAAGAAAAACACATGATTATTATATTCAAAAAACTTTTTTGATCCACTTTGTTGAGTGGTTTCAAATGGATATTTATGAATTGGTTGAACGTTTTTTAAAGCCGTATCTTCTGTAAAATAAATAAGGTTATTTTTATTAAAATAGAAACCATCTTTATGAGCGTTTAAATGATTAAAATGATCTTCATAGAGTTCATTAATCGTATTGACAACGGTTTTGGTATCTAAATTTACACTAACTAAATTATTATTTGCAGAAATTAAAAGATGACTATTATAGATATAGAAATCTACTAATGTATTGATATCTTTAAAGTCCTTGAAGAGTTTTAGTTCATCATCTTCCACATAAAAAAATTGACCTGAAAGATTATTACACCATAGACGTCCTTTTGCATCTAAAGTTAGTCCAAATAGTGACCTTCCACGTTTTACAGGATTAGTGAATAGTTTATAATGCTTACCATCATAACGATACAAACCTTTATCTGCTGCTAACCAAATAAAACCTTCTTGATCTTCAAGGATGTCATAAAACTCAATATCTGGTAAGCCATCTTTTTCGGTGAGGTGAATAGACACAGGTTGTTGAGCAGCTACAAACCAAGTTATTGTAAAAAAAAATAAATATTGAAGCCCTCTTAATTTCAACTAGAAAAATTTAGGGTTGAATTTACAAATTAATCTATTGGACTTTATTTTTATTTAGTAGAAAGCACTTTTTGACTAATGAATGGTAAGTATTCCCCTAAATGAATTAAAATAAATAGACGAGACCAAGAGCTATAAACGCATAGAACACGATTAGAAACAATTCTAATTTGTATTGTTTGAAGTACTTCATGCTTTAATAAAAAGAAAAGTTGAACTCAAATAAATTAGTCCAACTTTTCTTAATCACTTATTTTAAATTATTAAATAGCATTGGTGTTAATTTTACACGTATTTACAAGCAATGTGTGCTATAACTTGCATTACTAGAAATAGACCAACCAGTAAAACCATCTGTAGCTCCGGCATCCACCTGTACACAACTTAAAGTGCTTGACCCCAATTCCATTCTCCACATATTAGCATTGTTTCCGTTTGCTATGTTTACCGAATTTGAAAAACTATTGCTACCGCCTTTTAAATCGGTTAAGTTTACCAACATGCTTACATCTAAATTTTCTAAATTATTACCTTCTAACAATAATTGTTCTAATAGTGTATTATTAGAAACATCAATCGCGGTTAGATTATTATCGAATAATTGCAAGTTTTTAAGATTAATATTATGACTAACATTAATGGTTAAAAAACTATTATTATTTGCTACTAAAGATCGTAATGCCGTTAGTTTTTGCAAGGCCGTTGTAGGTAAATCGTCAATATTAGAGTTTCCTATGCTTAAAACTGCAACTCTACTATCTTCAACTGTAACACCATCCCAAGTTGAAACATCCGTTGATGTAATATCCCAAGTTAAGGTATTGTTTGTATTAGCATTATAAATTTCAATTAGTGCATCACGATCACTTTCTAAGACGTAATTTGGTGTAGCATCATCATCACTGTTACAAGCCGTTAATAATAAAATAGCGAAGAGCAATGTTACGGGTTTAAATATTTTCATTTGTTTTAAGGTTTAGCTTATACCATTCCTCATTTTAAACAAGAAATGGTATGAAGATTTGAGTTTTAAATTTATTTGTTCTTTGTTCTAGAATATTAGTTTATGGACACAGTATTACCACAACCCGAATTTTTGCGGTACACTTGTACATTAGTAGAATCATAAGCATTACTTCCACCAGACTTCGTTATTTTTTGTAAATAAGCATCTTGATCACAGCTCCACCTGGCTGTTCCACCAGCACTAATTCTTGTTCCTGGATTACTACTTCCAGCTCTACCTACATAAATTTCATTATTCGAGTTATTACGAAGTGTTACCGTGTTTTTTAACTCTGATGCCTGATAGTTTGCCTCATTTTGTTTTATTCTTCTTTGCAAGTCTTTATACTCTGGCGTAGCCTTGATTGAATCGTTATAACGTTTTATTTCTTCGTCTCCAGCTTCTCTTGCGCGTTTAATTTTGGCAATATCTGTTTTGTCTTGGGCCGTTATTGGACTCGCTTGTTTGGCTTTCATCGCCGTGACGTAATCGTTGAATATTTTTTTAATATTTACCGTTTGAATATACTTATAGGTTGGTGATTGTCCTGTAGCTTCTAACTTTGCTTTCATGCGTGCTATAAAACCACCTTTCTTTTTTTTCTTCTTTCCTGAGTCATCTTTTGCTTCGGTACGATCTTTAACCATGACATATACAGCTGTAACATCCTCAACTTTTGGAACACCGTTACTTGGGATATAACTAATATCAAATATCAAATCGTCAATGACCATGTAACCATCTAAGCCTCTTTTGTGAATATTCTTTATAGTCATTACATTTGGGTAACTATCTACTCTACCATAATCGCTTATTTCCGACATACCAAAACCACCATAACTTTCTGAAATGGGATTAGCTTCAAAGCCTACAGGTTGTCCTGTTGCCAATTTTTTTACGGTTATTGTTACCGCTGGTTTTCCACTTACAATAGCTATAGTACCATCGTCATTTATAGATATGCCAGAAAAACCTTCGTAGGTTGCTGTCTCACCATTAGCCTCTAGAGCTTCGTAAAAGGTTTTTTGAGCTTGCGCTATGGTTGCTGTAAAAATTAAAGCAACCGTTATCATTATTTTTTTCATAATAGGTTAAATTTTAAGTTTATATAGTGTCAAATATCGAATATGACAGAGCTAAAAAATGAAGTAAGTTTCTGAAATGCCGTTTTTAACTTCTAAAAAATAAGGACTTCTAAAAATTTGAATTACCCCGAAATTTATTCAGAAACCGCTACAACAAACGCTTTAATTTTTTGTTGTGTCATAGCAATAACCTTCGCTTCATTTTTGCTGTAAAAATTACTATAACTAAAGTCCGTCCAATCTTCGCTATCTGCATCTGCTGCTTTTACCATAACAAAACTTTCGTCATCGTAGGTAATAACAAAAAGTCCGTAATCGTTGTAAAAAACAGGAATCCCCAACTCTCTACTTTCTTCTTTTTGATACTTATAAATTGCAGGCATACATTGAGCACAAGCCGCAATTGCTAATACCTTATCGCCTGCAAACTCTCCATATTGAAAAAGTTTAGATTTGGTTGGCTTATTGCCTATCCACTTTTCGGCTTCTAACAAATGGTAAGTACCGTTAATGGCTTCTGTAGGAATTTCACTTTGAGAAAAAAGCACAGATGATGTAAATGCTATAATAAGGTAGTCTATAATTGTTTTCATAATTAGGTTATGTTTTAGATTTATAACACAAATATCTATGATGCTGTCGTTGGTTTAGTGTATCAGTTTCTAAAACACCACTTTCAACTTCTAAACAAAAAAATCTCGTAAGCCTTACACTTACGAGATTTCTAAAAAAACACAACTATGTATTATTCCTTGATGAAACGTTTGGTTGAAACGTTTCCGTTTACATCTTCTATTTTAATTAAGAATACTCCGTTTGGTAAACGAGAAACATCAATCTGTTTATTTTCAGTTCTAATCACTTCTTTACCTAAAATAGAATAGACGCTTGCTTGTTTGATGTTTTGAGTCATTTCTATGTTTAATATTGAATTTGTTGGATTTGGATATAGTTTGATTTCGTTTTCATTTAGTTGAAAATCATTTGTACTTAAAAATGGTGCTCCAAACTCATAAACTCCCATATCTACAGTTGTATTAAAAACACGTTGGTTTCCTAATAAATCTGTGGATTCAAAAACAAAACTGTTGTCTCCTGTATCAACCGCAGGCGAACCAGAAGTTAATGTAAAGTCCCCATTTGCAGCATCCGTAAATAGAGGATTAGAGTTAGTTGTATTACTTGTATTTGTAATTACAGCATCGTTAAAATTGGCTTCATCTATAGAATTTAAAACATTTACAGATGTAGGTGGCTGTTCATATAAATCTGTTATAGAACGTGCAGTTAAACCACCAGTAGCTGTATTACCCCAAAAAATAGAATTAGCTACTGTTGTATTTACTGCCCCTGCATTTCCGTTACTTCTACTTATAGCTAACGTTGATCTACTAAAGTTATTTAAATTTTGCTCTGTACCTGTATCGCTATTACTAACGAATGTAGAATTAATGATGTCTATATTTAAAGTAGAACTGCTACTAATACTTAAATTCCTAAGCCATGCCGAACTACCAGCATAGCCTTGTGCAGTTGTACTATTCAAATTTCCTGCAATATTACCATCAAATAAACTATTGGTAATATTTATATTTGCATCAGTATCGTCACGAACAAAGCTATATATAGCTGTTGCCCATCGAGCCATATTATTAGAGAATATACAGTTTTCAATATTCAACTCACCTAATATCCCTGTTCCATTAAGATCATATTCAGCTAATAAACCTGCATTGCCGTTTCTTGAAACATTATCTTTTATAATACAATTTTTAAGGGTTAGCTTAGTAACCCCAGAATCTTTTACAATTGCACCACCACTCTCAAAAGCATCTAAATTATTATGTGCATCACTTACTGTTATACCTTCTAATAATAAATTATTTCCGTATTCCGTAATATTTATAACATGGTAACTATTATCTGCATTTCGAGTTGTGTTTGAATAGCTAGAAATAAAATCGGTTGTATTTACATCATTATCTTGTAAATCTCCTGATAAAATAGTCGTATTTAAAACATGATCTGCATCAGATTCCTGAGTTTCTGTTCCATTAAACCCTCCGATAATTTTTAAATTTTCTTTGTTTACTGTAAAATAAACGCTTCTATCAAAAGCATGTGGTTTATAATTACCTGACGCAACCCAAATATGATCACCAGAGTTTGCCAAATCTAACGCTGTATTTAAATTAATATATGCATCAGACCAGCTACTACCATCATTATTTCCTGTTGCATTATAGTTAACATAAGTTGGTATTCCTGTATTCTTAAAAATAAGGGGTGCAGACCATGATGAATAACTACCATTTCCACAATCTTTTCTAACATAAACTTTATAAGTTTCTGGCGATGTTCCAGTAATAGTTGTACTTGCTCCTCCTGAAACACTTGAAACAACTGTAGCAGAAGAAAAAGGTTGAGAAACTTCATGATACGCAATATCCACAGTTTGTGTACCTGGTACATTTACATCTATATTTGTAGCTGTAATATTAGAAGTAAATAACTGATTAGTAATTCCAACACAAAAATTATAGTCACCAATAGATGTTATTTCTGCAGCTGATATCTCTCTATCATAAATTAATATATCATCAATAACGTCTCTATAACTGCTTGTAGCCGTCGGGTATGAAGATCTATTTCTTGCTAAACCAACAATACCGTTACTATCAAATCCTCTATTACTATAACTTGAGGCACTTGGATTCCCAGTCGAATCCACTAATTGTCCGTCAACATAAATTTTTGAAATTAACATATGTGTTGTAATAGCAATATGATGCCATTGATCATCACTAATATCCATAGATGTTATATTATAAACAATATAGTTAGAACCCACATTAAATCTTGAATAGTGGTTTATCTCTCCATCTTTTAAATAAATATGGTAACCTTTGTTAAAAGTTCCTCCAAGGTCATAAATTATTGTTCTTTCATTATTATCATTGGTTGCCGTCTTAATCCAAAATGACAAAGAAATATCATCATAAGAAGAGTCGTGATCTAAGTTTACTCGTTGAAAATCATCTCCATTTAACTGTAAAGCTCCATTAGCTGTACCAAATCTATCATTAACAAATAGTGAAGCTGATCCATGTTGAGAAAAATTAGCGCCATTAGCACCATCTACTAAAGACCCATTATCAAATCCATACTGAGCTATTAAATTAGTAGTAGGAAATTGGGCGAAAGAAAAACTACATATAAGTAGTAATAAATAAAATAATTTTGTTTTACTCACGAGACATTTATTGATTATGTGTTCGTTAAAAAATGTAATTTTTTTCATAATTGGTTTTTATTAAGATTTAGAAAACAAATATCTACTATGAAGCTTCATTAAAATGGGGTGAGTTTCTGAAACACCATTTTCAACTTCTAAAGCAAAAAAATCTCGTAAGCATAACACTTACGAGATTTCTAAAAAAAAACAAAACTATGTATTATTGTTTGACAAAACGTTTGGTTGAAACATTTCCGTTTTCATCTTCAATTTTAATTAAAAATACACCGTTTGATAAACGAGAAACATCGATCTGTTTATTTCGAATTTTTAATACTTCTTTACCTAAGAGAGAATAGACAGTTGCTTGTTTGATGTTTTTAGTCATTTCAATGTTTAAAATTGAACTTGTTGGGTTTGGGTGTAATGAGATTGAATTTAGATTAAAATCATTTACGCTTAGTGAGCAATTAGTGCTAAAACCTGTTTGCGTGTCAATGTTTGTCCAATTAGAATCACTGTAAGCGACATTATCTACCTGAATACAAGTAAGATTTGGATTTCCATCTGCTTCAAAATTAGAAAAATTACTATTATTTCCATTTGCAACATTTAAACTTGTTAAATCATTTTGACCAACAACTAAAAAAGTTAAAGCTGAATTAGTGCTCACATCTAAACTTGTTAAACTATTAGAAAAAAGGCTTAATTGCTCTAAAATTGTATTTGAAGAAACATCTAAAGTTGTTAAATTATTTAAACTAGCAAACAATGTTTCTAATACGGTATTATTAGAAAGATCTATAGATGTAAGTTGATTATCATTTGCATGTAAGGCCGTAAGATTTACAAAAGCCTCAATCCCTGTTAAATCTGAAATAGATTGACCTGAACAAGAAATTAATCCTGTAAAGGCAATTGCTTCACTACATTGTATTTCTGCATCACCATTGGTGTTTATAGCAGTGTTTCCAACTAAATAAGATTTAAAGTTGGCATCTGGGATGTTTACAGTACAAGGTGCCAAATTGGTGTCTGTATATTTATAAATACCTGGTAGTGTTCCAACCACAGCGATATAAATATCTTCACCATCAATATCTATACCTCTTGGATTATTGATCGATTGACCTATGTACGAAACTACTCCTGTACCCGATTTATGAATTTTACGAATATATCCTGTACTTGCACTGCTAATAAAATACAGATAATCATTTACAAAATGAATTCCCCATGGTTTTGGCAAACCACTTTTCACCAATTGAGCCATTGGTGCCGCTGCTGCTAAGTCTATTTTATAAATAGCTCCATTACTGCTGCCTGTACCAGTATATGTAAAATACATAATTGACCCTTCATTAGTAACATCTGCTATATATTGATGACTTACTGGCAAGGAAGCAACAAATACACTCGAGTTAACACCTGTAGCTTTACGTAATTCGTGTAGCGAATTATTATTAGGATTTGTAGATGTAAAATATAATTCATCATTATAAATGTAAACTGTAGACACAGTTCCTGAGGTATTTAATGCTTCATAAGAGCTTGTTGGTATTGTACCTTCAACATAAGCCGATCTAATACCATAACCTGGCACATAAATATTCTGGTTTAGACTCCAAAGATTATAGCCATTATAACTTATACCATTACTAGTGAACCCTGTAGCCACAGTTTCGAAATTATTTGTCCCAACTTGATTTTTATTAGCTCTTAATAGATTAGCATTACTCGTGGTATAGACATAATCATCTACTACTGTGACACCTCTTGCGTCTCCGCTACCTGATGCAATTCTTGTTTGCGCATAACTTAATGTTGAAATTAACATCAATAATAAAAGTAAATTTGTTTTCATAGGTTAAGAATTTTAAAGTTTATAAAATCAAATATCTTAAACCAGCCTACTAAAAATGCGCCTTAACTTCTGAAACACCACTTTCAACTTCTAAAACAAAAAACCTCGTAAGCATAACACTTACGAGGTTTCTAACAAAAACAAAACTTACTATTATTGCTTGATAAAACGTTTGGTTGAAACGTTTCCGTTTTCGTCTTCAATTTTAATTAAAAAGACACCATTTTCTAGACTTGAAACATCTAGCTTTTTATTTTGAGTTTTTAATACTTCTTTACCTAACATAGAATAGACAGTTGCTTGTTTTATGTTTTGAGTCATTTCTATATTTAACATTGAACTTGTTGGGTTTGGCTGTAATGAGATTGAATTTACATTAAAACCATCTACGCTTAATGCTGCGCAATCGTCACTATAACTTGCTGTTGGATCTTTTTGCCAAGTTGTTGGTGGTGTGAAGGCTGCGTCTATTTGAATGCACGTTAAATCTTGGTTGTTAAGTGCATTAAATTGAACAAAATTCGCATTGTTTCCATTTGCAACGTTTAAACTTGTTAAGGAATTGTTGTTTGCTTGTAAAACATTTAAAAAGGTGTTGTTTGATATATCTAAACTTATAAAACTATTATCATCAATCTGTAAAGATTCTAGAGCTAAATTTGACGATACATCTAAACTTGTTAAACCATTATTTATACCCTTTATATTTTTTAAAGCTGTATTTGATGACAGGTCTAAATTTGATAAAGTATTAGATTGAAAGGATAGATTTTCTAAAGCAGTATTTGATGATATATCTAGATTCGTTAAACTATTAAAGTCTAAAACGACACGAACTAAAACTGTATTATTAGAGAGATCTATACTTGTGATACTATTATTATAACAACTTAAATAAACTAAAGCCGTATTAGAAGATATATCTATACTTGTTAAATTATTGTTACCAGAAGATAATACTACTAAAGCTGTATTAGATGATACATCTAAACTTGAAATACTGCTATTATTATCACACCAAAGACGGGTTAAAAGCGTGTTTGTTGAGACATCTAAACTAGACAATGCGTTAGATTGACAATACAATTCTAGTAAAGCTGTATTTTGAGAAATATCTAAACTCGTTAATGCATTATCTCGACAATTTAAAATTGAAATATTTGTAAAGGCCTCTATACCTGTTAAATCTGAAATATTTAAACCATTAACAATTACGGCTCCAGTAAACGCACTGGCCTCACTACATTGTATTTCTGTATCACCATTGGTGTTTATGGCAGTATTACCAACTAAGTAAGCTTTAAAGTTTGCGTCTGGGATGGTTACTGTGCAAGGTGTATAAGGTGAAAACACAATATCATCAACTCCAAAATTTTGTGAACTACCATTAGTTAATGATATATCTATGCTGCTAACATTAGTCCAATTTAAGTTCACTGAAACAGCATTTTGAGCAACATTCGCTGTTACAACGGCATTACCTGAACTATTATTTGGCGTAAAAGTCCAGTTAGTACTACCTGCATCGGCAGAAAAAGCTTTGAGGCTTTGAATATCTATTGCAGGAAAAAAACTTAATCGAACAACTTGTTGAGGTTGCTGATTCATAACAGCCTTGCCTGTAGTGCCTTGAGTAAACGTACCTAACAGAATAGGTGTACCGTTAACAGGGTCTGAAAAATTAACTTCATTACCACCTACAATTTGTTGTGCAATAATGTCTTGATTAGACGAACCAAAACTTAGTAATGTTCCTGTCTCCCAATCAAAAGTCTGTCCATAACTCAATGCAGAAATTAGCGTAAATAATAAAAGTAATTTTGTTTTACTCACGAAACATGTATTGATTAAGTGTTCGTGAAAAAATGTAATTTTTTTCATAATAGGTTAAGAATTTTAAAGTTTATAAGACCAAATATCTTAATCCAACCTATTAAAAATGACACTGAACTTCTGAAACACCACTTTCAACTTCTAAACATGAAAATCTCGTAAGCAGTAAACACTGACGAGATTTTTACAAAAATGTTATACGTTTTTAGTCAATATTTTGAATCCAATTTATGGCGAAAGAAAGCACATCGTCTTCGACTTTAATATCTGGATGAACAGGCTCATAGATATTAGAATCGCCATTTGCGCCAATATCATACGTAGAACTCACGTAAACATAATTACTAGAATTAGGAAGTGTGAAACTTAATAGTTCTCCAAAATCATTGGTATACTCTCCTGTTGCTTCACCTATTAATGTACTTAGCTTATACGTTTTTACAGCATCTGCTAAAAAATTAGCACTAGAAAATGTACTCGGACCAATTAAAACACAACTGGTTCCTTCAAAAAAGTTTTTCGGCTTTATGGGTTGTGTTAATTCAGATTCAAGATCTTCAATAATGGATTGATTCTCTGATGCTGTATATGTATCTAAAAATTCTTTACCTAGATGTTTTTCGTATACAGGATTACTTTTGTACGTTGTTTTAGCAAGATTGCTAACTTTCCAAAACCGTCCACTAGATTGTCGGTATGGTGTGGTTGTGATATACGATAATAACAAATCGTTTAATCCCGAATCGCCTCCACCATTTTCTCTAATATCAATTATGAGCTTCGTAATATTTTCTTCTTTTATGGTCTTAAATGTTTCTTTTAAAAACGCATCAAAGGCATCGTAATCATTACATCTGTTATAAGAAATGAGTCCAACATTATTGTTTCTAATTTCGAATGTATAATCTGATGCCACTTGGTTTTTACGCATTAACGTGTTTAACTCCGAAGCCTCTATTCCTGTGGTTTGAACCTCTTGTTCCATATCATTGATTTTTATGGCATACGGAGCTTCTATTTTATCTGTAAAAAACAAATAGAGTGGTAATACTTTTTCACAAGACACACGTTTAAAAGATTCGATTCCGCCCAAATAAGACATACATTCTTTATACAAATCAATGATACTAATCCCATTTATAGACTTAATAAGCGTTCCATTTGGGATTTCTAAAATAGACGACCGCGTCACTACAAAATCTTGATGGTTATTGATTAATTTTCCTGAGAAAGGTAGAAATTGGTAACTTTTTAATTCAGGTATAATTTTAGGATTTTGCCAATCCATAACCGTATGACCACCGCTCATTTGTGACACGAGTTTCATTCCGGTTGCAATAAATTGTTTAAGCGTGATTGAATCTTGGCTAAATTCCTGTAGTAGTTCTTTTTTATTTTGATTGAATTGCTCCCTACTTACTTTAAAATAAGGATTGTAATGGACTTCTTCTATCGTTTTAACGGTATAATCTAAATCTGCTATAGCTTTATCAGTTGCGATATAGGCATTGTTTTGAGCATATAAAGGACAAACTAGAAAGACAATAGAAAAGATAAAAAAAAGCGACTTCATAATTTCTTTAAATAATTTCAATGCTTTTAGTGAGCACCTCTTCATTAAACATTAATTAGGTTACTTTAAAATGATTTAGGACTTCAAAATAAAATCAGTAGTTGATCAAATTCTACTTTGAACGTGTAAAAAAGCTATCCTATATTTTGAACTATAGTTAAAAACTCTTCCTTTTTATCTTTTGAGACAGAAACCGTTTCATCGTTATCCATGATAATATAACCGCCATCTTTTTTATAATATTCTTTAATATACTTTAAGTTGATTAAGTACGAACGATGTGGTCTGTAAAACATAGGAATAGTATCTAATAATTCTTCAAAATGTTTTAATGGCTTACTGATTAACAGCTCTGAAGCATCTTGCACATGAACTTTGGTGTACATACCATCTGCCTTTAACAGGATGATATCATCAAAATTCACAAACTTGATACCATCTGCAACTGGAAGTGCTATTTTTTTAAAATTAGACGATTTTAAACTTTTCTGAAGCTCATCTAATTTGATGTTAATATGAGATTTCCCTATGTTAATAATCGCTTTATCAATTGCATCACTAAGCTTATCTAATCGCAGTGGTTTTAATAAATAATCTACAGCCGAAAGTTCAAAAGCCTTAATAGCGTATTCGCTATAAGCCGTTGTAAATATAATTTCGAAATTACGATGTGTTTCCTCCAAAAAATCAAAAATTTCTAAACCCGAATGCTCTGGCATTTCAATATCTAAAAATACAATTTGTGGTTGTTCAGCTTTTATAATTTGGACTCCACTTAACAAATCTTCAGCGGTAAAAACAGTAGTCACTTTTTGGCAATTCTCCTCTATTAGTATATTAAGCAATTTTCTTGCTTTAGGTTCGTCGTCTATAATTACTACTTTCATATGTGTTTATTTTATTAAAGCATGTTTAATGATTAATCTGTAGTGTATGGGATTGTAATATCAACTTGCGTACCTACAGGTATATCTTTATCAAACAGATCGGTAATAATGACACCAACTTGTTTTTCCTTTCCGTAGTTTAATAATGCTAATCGATCTTGAGTAGCTTTAGTAGCAAAAGACGGATGACTTTTACGACTTCTCGATTTAAATTTTTCAGCTTGTGCTCTACCAACACCATTATCTACAATAATACATCGTACTGTTTTTGATTCATCATTTATAAAGAAATTGATTTTTAAATTCCGATCTGTTTTACGATGTAACAATCCATGTTTTAGAGCATTTTCTACATAGGGTTGAATAAGCATGGTAGGAATATTAGCTTCGTCTGGCTTTAAACTGCCAGATGTTGAAATGCTATAATGTAATTTATCCTCAAAACGTAACTTCTCTAATTCTAAATACATTTCCAAACAATCAATTTCTTCTTGTAAGGTAATCTTCCCCTTGGTGCTATGGTTTAAGTAAGTTCTTATTAAATCTGCGAACTTTCCCAAATATATAGTTGCTAATATTTTTTGGTTTAAAACAATATATTCTTGTATCGAATTTAACGCATTGAATATAAAATGCGGATTCATTTGCGACCGTAAATTTTCTAGTTTTAAAGCGATTAACTCATTATCTAAAGAGAGTTGTCTAATCTCCAATTCTTTTGCTATTTCTTTATTTTTTAATTTCCTTTTGTAATACAAAATAATGAGACCTACAAAAGACAAACTGTAGGCTAAAATAAACCACCACTTTTTCCAATATGGTAATTTGATATTCAACTTAATGCTTTTAACATTACTCTCAGTCCCCTCATTAATCGATGTTGGTCTTACCTGAAATGTATATTTCCCCACTGGTAGGCTACTATATTTCACGGTATTCACACCTAAATCTGTGGTAATCCAGTTATTATTATAACCAACTAAACGGTATTGATACGTTTTATTTAAATTGTATAAAATACCATTGACATTAAAACTAAATTGTACTGAATTCTGATTATAATCTAAATCATAATCCGTTCCTAGATCAGTCGATTCTTCATTAATTTTTATATCATTAAAATAAATTTCGGGTTGCGACGTCTTTTTAAACACCTTCTCTTTATCAAAAGAAAAAACACCCTTGTTTGAAGACAATACCACGCGGTTCTTTAAGACTTCGATTCCTGAAATTTTGTAAGACAAAATACCATCTGTCTTGTTTAAATTTTTAAAATCCTTCCTATCCGTATTAAACACTTGCAAACCTTTTGGTGTCGCTATCCAAACCGAATTTTCATCAGCCTTTAAATATTTAATCTGATCAGACAACAAGCCTTCTGTTGTAGTGTAATGCGCAATAACTTGATTATCCCTTATTGCAAAAATTCCATTTTTAAACGTTCCCACCCAAACGATGCCATCTGCAGTTTCCGTAATAGAAATGGCTAAAATCTCTTTCTCGTTATAGCGTATTGTAGTGGACTTAAAATCGTTATCTAAAACTAATAAATCATCGACATACCCAATAAAAATAGTATTGCTATTTTCACTGTAGTAGGTTGTATAGATCCGCTTGTTATCAGAAAATGTTTTAACTAACTCTGCATTATTATTCAAAAAAGCCAATCGGCTATACGTCCCAAAAAGTGTCATCGTTTCATTAACACGAGAAAAACTTTTCACACCAAGAAATTCATGTTTTTTTATGGTTTCTAATGTCTTGTTATTTACAAAATAAGCACCATCGTCGATACTTACATAACTATATCCAATGTTAGAATTATACTGTATTGCAGAGACTTTATTACCCAGGTTAGCAGATGCTTTATAAGTAGAAGCATCAACGTTTAAAAACCCTACGACTCCATTTTTAGAACCAAAAAACACAAGCGAATCATTCACCTTATCGATAGCCATAATATCATCGCTGTTTTTAGGTAATTTATGTTTTACAACCTCTATATTCGGAATTAAATGAACACCATTAGTAAGTGTGGACACCCAAAAATTTTGATCTTTATCAATGATAACGTCAGTAACGATTTCATCTTCTAATATTTGGTTTTTAAGTGTGAATTCATTTTTATCGTTTTCATAAATATAAATTCCGGTATGGGTTAACACCCACATATTGTCCTTTATGATCTTTATCCTAATAATCCTTTTATTTTTCAGAAGTTCTAATCCTATTGTAGCATCCGTAGTGCCTGTATTTAGGTTGATACTTCTAAACATGTTTTTATACTTAAATTGTTGAGAAAAAAATAAAATCTCATTTAGTTTAAAAACTTGAGTTTGACCTTGTGCTGTAGTCATACCTTTAGAGCCACGATAGTGGATATTAAGCAAAAACTGATTGGTCTCCTTAAAATCATTATTGAATATTTTTACAGCATCAAAACTAATCAACATGTAGCCCGTATCTAGAGGCATCAATCTTGCCCCACCATTTCCATGAAGTTCTCTTAAAAGAATTTTCTTGGTAATTAAATCAATAATATATAACGAATAACTTGTCGTAATTAAAAGTTTATTGTCTTGTATACAGTAATTTCCCAACTGCCCTTTTAATTCCTCTTTTAAATCTATAAAGGTGATGAGTTGGTTGTTTTCAACATAAAAGAACTGTCCTGAAATATTAGTGCACCATATACGGCCTTGTGTATCTTCAAAAAGTCCAAAAACGGATAGGCCTCTTTTTTCTGCGTTAGTATATTGGGTATACGTTTTGCCATCATAACGATATAAACCCGTATCTGAAGCTAACCAAATAAACCCTTTACTATCTTCTAAAACATTATAAAACTCAATATCTGGTAAGCCATCTTTTTCAGTAAGATGAATAGACACAGGTTCTTGCGCACACAAAAAATGCAAGCCTAGTAGCAATACAATAAAAAGTAGTATTTTCTTCAACATTTAAAAATTGTAGATAAAACTACAATAAATTACAAATTGTAAGCCTATAAGCTTTTAAAAGTGTGTTTTTAACTGCTGAAAGTCGTTGTTTCTATTGTGGAAAGTTATTTAATGAAAGGGTTTCAAGTTCTTTTGCTTCATTCTCAAAAATAATAAACACTTTTAATTCAGAGTGTCGCTCTGCAAATGTTTTTACTTTATCTATTCCCATAGCCTGAAACGCCGTTGCATAAGCATCGGCCGTCATACAATCTTCTGCCAATACAGAGACACTAAGAATATTTGTTTTTGAAGGATAACCTGTTTTGGTATCTATAATATGTGCATAACGGTTTCCGTTGACATCAATTTTAAATTTACGATACGTGCCAGAGGTTGCCATCGCTTCATCTTGTAAAGGAATGACTTTAGAATAAGATTGTTCTCCTTCAAAATTAGGATCGTCGATACCCACTTTCCAAGAAGATTTTTTTTCAAGATTAATTCCTCTTACTCGAATTTCACCACCTATTTCAACTATATAATCAGTAATGTTTTTTTGTTCTAAAAACTCACCAATCACATCTACACCGTAACCTTTGGCAATGGCATTAAAATCTATAAATGTTGCCTTATTTTTTATAATTCTATTATCCCTTAAACCCATTCTATTAAATCCAACAGATTTCATTAGACTATCAATAGCTGTACTATCAATGTTCATTATTTTACCTTCAGGACCAAAATCCCATGCGTTTACAACTGCACCAATGGTTGGATCAAAAGCGCCTTCCGTGGTTCTGTAAATCTGTTTTGCTTTGTCGAATACACGTGTAAAATGCGTATCTACTTCAATAGCTTCTCCTTTATTTATTCTTGAAATTTTAGAATCAGGAATATAGGTTGACATGGATTGATTCACCACATTAAAAAGGCTATCAAACTGTTTTTGATAGTTCACATCATGTTCCGAATGGTACTGAACACTATAAGACGTTCCAAAAACCGGACCTGATAATTTGATGTTTTTTGGTTCGTGTTCACAAGCAAAAAATGTAGCAATAAGAATGAGGTAAAATACGTTTTTCATAAGTCTTCAAATAGAGATTTGGCGGCATTCAGCCAGACATTGAGATTAGTGAATTAATTTAAATTCATATCAAGAACCTGAATACCGTTGTATTCAATGAGGTATTCTTCGTTTAAATAAAGAGGTAAATCTTCACCGTCAGGATTTCCTAATCCTACACCTGCATATAACACTTTAGCATCCTTTTCAAAAGCATGTTTCTTAAAGGTTTCCATCCAAACCACATCATAATTATTGGGGTTATCTGGTAAAATCACGGCACGGACTACCACAAAGTAATATTGACTATTCTTATCTATACAGACAAATTGCGGATGCCGTTTCAACTTAGAATTAATAGCTATGAACTCGAAACCACGCGCCTCCAGGTCTTTACCAACATGGTTCATGGCGAGATTATGTACTTCTTGTGGTGTTAGTGGTTTACTCATATAGCAAAAATACAAACTTGCTATTTAAAACGCACAAATTTCGAACTACTAAACCTATAATTCGAAACAGAAATCGCCGTATCATCTTCGAGTTGATACCATGGTGAAATCGCTGAGTCTTCAAGATTCTTTACTAAATGCACACTTTGGGCTGGTGTATTGCCTTGACATAATAAAAAGAGTTTCTCGCCTTGCGCGTTCACAACCTCATCTGCGACCATAACTATATGTCCAGGTGAACCTCCTTTGATGAGCATATCACCTATTTTTAAATCTTTCGCTTTAACGGCTTCTAACTCATTGTACAATGATAACGTCCCAGAATACATATATATTAAATTTAAGTATTTATAGAAGTTGTCTTTTGAAATATTGGCACTTGCCGTTTTATGAAACGTGACTTTATTTCCGTTAATTTTAGGTCTATACCCTTCAGCATATTTGGTCCAAGAACAATAATGCCCAGATGTAAAGTTAAAACCTATTTCGTTTTTTCTATTGTTGTCCCACAGGTATTCACTTCGTATTCTAATCAATGCATCTGCACATTGTTGTAGTCCATTTTTAGGTACAGGAATCTCTAAAACACCAATATGGCCGCCTTGCCAGAAATAGTTGGTGTCATCGTAATTAATGATTTTACTTCCAAAGGCTTTTAATTTGTAACTCCTGAGATACGCTTCAAAACTTCCTTCGGTATAATTGACACGTTTATAACCTTCAGGAATATTAACTCTAGATGCAATCGTTAAACTATCTTTATTAATGAGGCTTGGTGTTTCAATACTAGATTTAACGATATTAACCACTTTTTTTACTGGTCTAAACTGAAACGCTAAAACAGCAAGTGATGTTAAGATTAAAATGGCGAGTAGAACTTTTTTCATATTTTAAATAACGACAAAAAAATCTAGTTTCGTATGATGAAGACTGAATTATAGTTCGTTATCGTAAGATTTACGGATTAATTCGGCTTTACTATTAATTTCTAACGTTTTGTAGATGTTCTTAATGTGTGTACGAACCGTATCGATGGAAACAAATAAATCAGAGGCAATCATTTTGTAGCTTTTACCATCTACAATACCAGCTACAATTTCTTTTTGTCTTGGCGTTAACAAATTGCTTTTATGCTGTTTTGGAGCAAAAGTATTCACTATTTTTCTCGCAATGGAAGGTGACATATAAGAACCACCTTTACTCACAACTTCTATAGCTTCTTTTATTTTTTTAAGTGGTGTTTTTTTCGATAAATACGAACAAGCTCCGGCACACAAGGCTTTATAAATACTATCATTATCTTCAAAAGTCGTCAGCATAATGATATCAACTTTGGGAAGTTCATTTAAGAGTAATGGAATCCCCTTAATACCAGACATGCCCAATAGGTTAATATCCAAAAGAATTATCTCTGGCAAAGTTTCAAGTGATTTAATTGACGTTAAAAAATCTTCAACCGAAGACGATATCTGCACACAATCAATCTCAGATTGGGCATCGAAAAAGTCATTCAGGCTTTCCTGAATTAACGCATCATCTTCTATAATTCCCAAATTAATTGTACTCATTTTTTATTGGCGAAAGGCTTATATGTTATCACAATTTTAAAAGCTATACATGTGATAATTCTTCATTAGTAAAGTTATGACTTTAAAAATGCGCTACAATCACATTAAGATGTGATTTTACAAATTAAATGGCAACTGAAGATGCACACCAAATCCGTTTTCAGTCTTAAATTCTATATCTCCTTTTAATTTTTCAGCACGCATTGCCATATTAGATAAGCCTAAACCGGTTGACTTATAACTCTCCTTTTTACTTCCATTATCTTTAATGGTAAACTCACAACCCTTGAACGTATTAGTTAAAGCTATTTTGACATGTGTCGCATCAGAATGCCTTAACACATTGGTTATGGACTCTTTATATATCAAAAATATATCCTGCTTAGTCTGTGCTGTTAACTTTCTACTAGGATTTCTAATACTTGAGCTATCTATTTGAAACGCGATGTCTTTTGGTAACAATAACTCTTCTGCTAACTCGTGCATACGCTCAATTAAATCATTAACCGTTTCACGCCTACTATCAATACTCCATACCAGATCTCGCATCTGTGAAATGGCATTTCTGCTAATTCCTGCAATCTTTTGAAGTTTCAATTTATCGGCTTCACTGGCATTAATTTCCATAAGTTCGGTTTGCATGGCTAAACCGGACAACAGTGACCCAACATCGTCGTGTAAATCACTAGATATTTTAGTCCGAAGACGTTCCATGGCCAAAGCTTGCTTAAATCTATATCTAAAAATGGAGTACATGATAGCTATAACTGCTAATATCGCCAATGCTATAAACCACCATTTCTTATAAAATATTTGTTTAACCGTAATCGGAATGGACAAAATTGAAGGACTTTCATTGCCTCTTGAATCTTTACCTTTTACGTTTAATACGTAATCTCCTGCCGGCAATTTGTTATATCGGATTGAAGAACTATTTCCATGATAAAACCAACGATTTTCAAAACCTTCTAATTTTGTGCTATATGTATTTTTATTATTTTGAAAATAGCTTGGCATTGTCCAGTTGACCTCAAAATATTGATCATAAGGTGAAATTTCTAAAGTTGATAATTTAGTTTGATTAAAATCAGTTTTAAAATCAGTTTTAGTTTTGCTATTGTAACCTGAAAACTCTGTAAATCGCATATTTGGTGTCTCAGATTGCTTTAGAACTTCGTTTGGTTTAAACTTATTCAATCCGTTCATGCCGCCAAAGTAAAAATTCCCATTACTATCTTTATAGAACGACGAATAGTTAAATTCAAAATGTGTGAGTCCATCTTCAGCATAAAAATTCTGAAACACTTCTGTGGTTGGGTTAAAATAGCATAAACCATTGTAAGTACTAATCCACATATTTTGATTATCGTCAAATAAAAAACCAACAACATTATTATCTGGCAAACCATTATTTTTAGTAAAAGTTTTTATCGTTTTTCCATCTGCTGATAAGTAATTTAGACCACCACCATAGGTGCCAATCCATGTATTCCCCTCTAAATCTTCATCAACAGCCAGAATATAATTTCGTGAAATTCTCGGATTAGTGTCTTTAGAAAATTGGTTTTCAACACCGCCATTCATATTAACTTTTAGCAAGCCATCACTGCGTGTACCAATCCATATAACACCATCTGTTTTACTTTCCTTAAAGAATCTAAAATCAGTAAAATCATTTTCTATATTCTTATTTTCAAATGGCATACTATACGCTTCGGTTTCAGGATTAAATAATATAAGTTGAGACAAACTCTGTCCGAATAATAATTTTCCATTTCTGAGTTTTATTATTGGATTTTGACTCCTTAAATTTATACTAGATTTAAACTCATCATAAATCTTAGTTGCTCCAGTTTCTAGATTAATTTTCATTAAGCCCAGACCTAAAGTGAATGCATTTTTTTTATTGTCATCTAGCGCATAAAAAATAGATACGTATTGCGAAATTTCTAAAGCGTTTTTTTTAAGATTTAGATGTAGTGTGTCAATTTTACCCTTAATAGTTTTGAATAGAATTTTGTTTCGACTCTCAGATTTAGCATAGATAGTTCCATTGGCATCTTCAAAAATACCACGCATTGTATTTCCCCATCCCTGGTTCTTAGAAGCGAATACACTTGTAAACAGCCCATCTTCTATACGTATTTTAAATAAACCATTGTCTGTTGCTACCCAAAGTAGTTTGTTAGCATCAATAAAAAGCATATTGATTTTTGAATATTCTAATGTAGACATCAACTGTTGTGTATAATCCTTAAAAACCCCATTTGTGTCCATTCGAAATAGATCCGTATCACCAGAAAACCAAATCTGATCTTCATCGTCTTGTATGCCTTGGTAAAATAGCACACCGTTATTAAGTATGTGTTTTGAACTTAGACCACCCTCACTTAAAGTAAAAATCCCAAATTCTTTTTGAGAAAAAAAGTACTGTTTATTATTTCTATCAAAATATGAAAGCGTAAAATTAGAGACATTCCCTTGCCAATTAAAAGTCGATAATTTGTAGGTGTCTAACAGTTCACCATTGGCATTAAACTTAAAAGAACCTTGATCTAAATTTAGTATAATGTGTCCTTTTCTGTCTTTAGTTAACGTACTGTTACCACTTTGAATTCTTGATACTGTGGCCTTAACTTCAAATTTATCGTTAATCAATTTTTGAAGATAATGTTTGGCTTCACCTTTGTTTGCTGTGAGATAGTCTTCTGTCTTAATCCAAATACTACCATCTTCAGTTCTAAGTAAATTTACAACGTCTCCTTTGATACCGTGAGAACCATTAAATGCAGTAACTTTATCTGTGGTTAAATCTAAATTATACAATTTTAAATTCGCAAAAAACCATAATATATTAGCTGTGTCATCAATTTCTATATGACCTCCTATTTGCTCATTTTCAATATAAAAAGGATTACTTCTATCAGAATTATAGACCTTAAAATTATTACCATCATATCGTATTAAGCCGACTTCCGTACCAAACCACATCATTTGATTTTTATCCTGAGCCATACAAGTAATGGATCTAAAGGGCAAGCCATCATCTGTAGTAAGCACATCAATTTGGGATGGATTTTGAGCATAGACACTATAGCATACAAAGAGTAAGCTCATTTGCAGAACAAAAGCGCACAGTGATTTTAATAAATTCAAAATAATGGTTGTAATTAATAGCTAAGTCCCAAATATACAAAAAGTTGCCACCCAATATCACATTAACATGTGATTGTCAACTCCTCTATTAAAACCTAAATTAGCTACAGTTAAAACACACCCTATAACCGTGTTTTAGCAAAGCAAATCCCACTACCCTAAGCATTTTGATTTTGCTTGTTATGATTAATAGCAACTTGTAACACAATAAAACCTATAACAACTATGGGTTTGAATACATAGCGTTTGCTAAACAAAACAATTGTATCAATTATTAAAATCAAATTAGAATGGATAAAGCAGGTATTATTGGTGATATACTCATTCCGTTAAACTTTTCAGATGTCAGAACTAAATTTTTTGATTCTACCATAAAAGAAACAGAGATTTTTTTGGACGAGGTTAACCGTTCTCTAAAAGTAAAAAAAGTGGCTTTAATTGCTTCAGTCGCTGCTTATAACACCTATTTCCCTTTGCCTGCACGCACTAAAACCAAAACACGCCACCAAAATCATCTATCAAAACCAGATGGCAGAGCGCGACTTAAGACTACCGTCTCCATCCGTTTCTAAAACACTAAATCAATACAACTCTTAAAAAAAATAAAACCATGAAAAATGATTTATCAAAATGGTCAAAAGCAGAATTCAAAATTTATATGTTATTGCTGTGCTCAAAATTTGACCACCATGAAGCAGAAGAAGAAATCGCACTTATAAAGTCAAAAACAGATGACACTACTTTCAACAAAATATACAACGAGTTTAGCTGTGATGAAGAAGACAGTTGTTTTGAAAAAATAGAAGATACCATCAACCAACACGAGTATACTTTAAAAGAATTAGCGGATTTAAAACAAGAAATTCTTGAGGTCTTTCATTCCGATAAATATTTCTCGCAACGCGAACGCTATTTAGAAAAAGTGTTTGACAATATTTTATACTGAAAACGACAATTTAAAACCAAACCAACTCATATGAAAACTCTAAAAAAATTATCAAGCTCATCATTCTTAACTCTATTGGTTCTCACTTTAATTTTTGTATCACAAAGCTGTGAACAGAAGCCTAAAGAAGTATATGAAGTTGAAAATAAAATCACTATTGAAGACGAAACACCAGAATACTTCTTGTTAAGACCAGAAGTAGAAAAAGCTTTTGGTTACTCGCATGCTGTAAAAATCGGCAATTCTATTAAAATTTCTGGAGCTGTAAGTATGGATGATGAAGGCAACCCAACAGCGGTTGGCGATTTAGCACAACAAATGAAAAATTGCTATGCCGATTTAGAAAAAATATTAAAACATTATGGTTGTACGTTTGATGATGTAGTGAAAGAAGATGTCTTTACAACGGATATGCCAAAATTTTTAGAAGCCGCAGCCTACAGAACCGAGATTTATAAAAAACAATTTCCAACCGGTTCTTGGCTTGGTGTAACAGAACTAGCAGTACCAGAATTTATGATAGAGATTGAATTGGAAGTGCATAAATCAAAATAATAATTAATAACCCATTACACATGAAAACTATGAAATTAATATTAGTCTCAATGTTCCTTATTACCATTATTTTAAATGGATTTGCACAAGACACAAAAACCGATACCATTAATTCAATAGTAATCGATAGTCTTTACCAAGCGTTTGCAAAAGGAGACATTCCAACCGTACTTGGTTTAATGGATGAAAAAATTGTATGGAACGAAGCTGAAGGAAATTCCTTGGCAGACGGTAATCCATACATTGGTCCAGAAGCTGTCTTAAATGGTGTATTTGCACGAATTGGCCCTTTGTATAAATCATTCGCAGTAAAAGATGTAAATCTACATGAGATGAGTAATAATCAAGTATTGGCAACTTTACGCTACGAAATTATTTCTAAAAATGATGAAAGTTATTCTGTACAAGTAGCGCATCATTACACACTTAAAGACGGAAAAATAATTCAGTTTCAGCAATATGCAGATACTAAGAAGTTGGCAGATGCTGAGAAAATGTAATTCAAATAATTTTAAATCAATTACAAAATGAAAAAATCATGAAGAACATCTTATTAATTCTAAGCTTAGCTTTATGTCTTATAACTGTTAAGCAAGGACATGCCCAAAACACAAAATTACCTGATGGTAATATTACTGAAAAACTGAGCTACATTAAGGATAATAAAAATTTCAGTAACGAAAATGAACGTTTAAAAGTGCTCTTTGAAGTCTATACCGAAAACCAATTAGAAGCATCGCCTGTAATGGCTACTTTTTTTGGTAAACCAGGATACAACCATTTATGGGATGATGTTTCACCTGAAGGCACAAAAAAAAACTTAGCGGAATTAAGGATTTTTAACGACTCTAAAGACTGGTTTAATCTTGAAAATCTAACGGAAGAAGATAAAATCAACTTCAGCATCTTTAATCGCTCTGTTGGCGACCAATATGCTTTAGTTAGCCAGTTTCCAGAACAATATTTAATAATAGATCAAATTCAGGGCATTCATTCGTACATACCTGCAATTATTCAAATGATGCCAACGAATTCACCAAAGGCATTGGAAGATATTATAGCAAGACTTGAGGGGATTTCAGGACTTTTAAAAAACATTGAAATAACCTTGTCAGAAGGCATAGAAAAAGGAATTGTGATGCCACGAACTACAGTTGTGCAAGTTCCCGAACAATTAAAAAGCATGATAGCTGAAACTCCTGAAGAAAGCATTTTTTACACACCATTTATCAACTTAGAAGGACATGATGCCTTAAAAGAGAAGGCTAAAACTATCATTACCAAAAGTGTTAACCCAGCTTTTGATAAGTTTAAAGTTTTCATGACAGACACCTATTTGCCAAACACTAGAGAAAGCTATGGACTAAGTGAATTACCCAATGGAACGGCATGGTACAATGCGCAAATAAAGTTTCATACCACCACAAATAAGACCGCTCAGGAAATCCACGATATCGGCCTATCAGAAGTAGCAAGAATATTGGTTGAGATGGAAAAGGTGAAATCAGACACAGGCTTTAATGGAGACTTAAATGCATTTAACACCTTCCTTAAAGAAGACCCTCAGTTTTATTTTGATACGCCTGAGGAATTGCTTTCGGCTTATCGTGATATTTGCAAAAAGATAGATCCTGTCTTGCCCCAACTTTTTGGAAAACTACCAAGGCTTCCGTATGGTGTAAAAAAAGTGCCTGCTTATTCAGAGCAAGCGACTACAACGGCGTATTATAATCCAGGTTCTCTGCAATCTGGTGTAGCAGGCTATTTCTATGCGAATACTTATAAACTAGAATCGAGACCCAAATGGGAGATGGAAGCGTTAACTATTCATGAAGCGGTTCCTGGTCATCACTTACAGATTTCACTTGCCCAAGAACTAGAAAACGTTCCAGAGTTTAGAACCATGCTTGGGTTTACGGCATTTATTGAAGGTTGGGGACTGTATTCTGAAAGTCTTGGATCAGAACTTGGTATGTACCAAGATCTGTATTCTAAATACGGGCAATTGACTTATGAAATGTGGCGTGCCATGAGATTGGTAGTTGATACTGGCATCCATGCCTTTGGGTGGACAAGACAAGAAGCTATCGACTATTTTAAACAGAATTCTGGCAAAAACGAAAACGACATTTCGGTTGAAGTTGATAGGTATATTGCTTGGCCTGGACAAGCTCTAGCTTACAAAATTGGCGAACTGAAAATAAAAGAACTTAGAAAAAAATCAGAAGACACCCTTAAAGAGCAATTTGACATCAGAGCATTTCATGATGTTGTTTTGGGTAGTGGAACGATTCCTTTAAACGTGCTAGAAGACAATATAAATCAATGGATAAATAATCAGAAAAACAACTGAGAACAAATAATTGGAAAAAGATAAACTATGATAGAAACTACCAACCAAAACCATACTATTCCTATACAACAAAACCAGCGCATTCATTTTTTAGATGTCCTTCGCGGCATTGCCATACAGTGCATTTTTATGGCTAACATCGTTTATTTTTCAGGACTTTTCTTTTTCCCAGAAAGTTACAGGGATCCGGCTTTTGTATGTCCTTCTGATGGGGTTTTGGGATTTATCTCCTTTTTGTTAATTGATGGTAAATTCTATTCTATTTTTTCCCTACTCTTCGGCATTGGCTGCTTTGTACAATACCATAAATTAAGTAGTCAAAACAAGCCTTTTGCTCCATTTTTTGCTAAACGTATGTTCTGGTTAATGGTTTTTGGTTTAATTCATTTAATTGGATTTTGGCTAGGTGATATCTTAACACTCTATGCGCTTTTAGGCTTTGCTATAATTCCATTCATCAACGTTTCAGATAAGAAATTATTAATGCTTGCCACCATACTCATCCTTCTACCTATTTTAAATTGGTTCATTATTTCTTACTTCGGCATAAATTATCCTGATGTTTTTCATGAAAAAAGTATAGATTCATGGCAAAACTACGGCTTCCCTCAAGTAGAGTGGGATGGTAAACTTTGGAATGATGTGGAATTTGAATTAACCAATAAAGACTGGTCTGCTTTTTTTAAAATGAACCTTGGCAATTCATGGCTACGCTTGTCAATGATCCTCGAAGAAGGTCGTGTTTTTAAAGTTTTTGGAATTTTTCTTATCGGTCTTTGGGCTGGACGTAAAATACTGAATGAAAATCTTTTACAAAATGTAAATCTTCTAAAAAAAATAGCGCTTTACGGTTTACTTCTAGGTTTACCTATGAGCGGCTGGAGAGCGTACCTTCTATTTTTAGGGGAACAAAATCAAATCAACAGCTTTCTTAACACGCTAAGCTATGCTTTGGGCACTGTACCAACCGCATTAGGGTATGCGGCATTAATTGCATTACTTTTTATAAAAAAACCCAAGCTATTGATTTGGCTTGCTCCCGCAGGAAAAATGGCTTTCACTAATTATATCTTACACACTGTTTTTGGCATCACCTTTTTTTATGGTATTGGTTTCGGATGGGCTGGTAAAATGGGATTTACCATGATAACACTTATTGCCATCGCCTATTTTCTGTTTCAGGTTGCATTTAGCACCTTATATCTCAATTATTTTAAATATGGTCCATTAGAATGGCTTTGGAGGCAATTAACTTATGGTAAGTTTTTAAAGATTAGAAAATCTTAGCTAATAAAATTATGATAAATTTTTTTAGAAAAATAAGACAAAACATGATTAAAGAAAACAGAACTTCAAAATATCTGCTTTATGCTTTCGGAGAAATCATCCTTGTGGTTATCGGCATTCTCATTGCCTTACAAATTAACAATTGGAACGAGAGTAAAAAGAACAAGACTTTTGAAAAAGAAACACTATCCCAAATACGAACTAATCTTCTCAAGGATAAACTTACCCTAAGTTTATTTGCCAAAAATGGAGATATTGCTGTAAAGTCAATAGAGCAGATTTTGATATCTGATATTTCAGAAACAGCTAATGACAGCATGAAATTTTGGTTAGGAAGAGTTGTCCGTTTTGATAGATTTAGTCCTTTAACTAGCGCATTTGAAGTCTTGAAATCAAAAGGAATTGATCAAAGGCTAGAATCATTGCCGAAACCAATAGCGAATTATAATTTCACATGATAAATTTTTTTACTAACTGATTATGGTATTGAAAAATAACAATAGTTTTAGATGTCTTGAAATCACATTAAAAAAGCATACTATTATCATACTATGCTATCTCTAAATCTAAACAAAGCAATAGCTAATCCTATTGAAATTCTTATCTTGCTTTCAAATCAACTGAATGACAAACAAAACTGGTTTTAAACTTGTTTTCCTTATCGCCATCGGTCTATCGAGCTGTAAAAACAAACATCCATTACCAGATCCTTTAGAAGCAGGTTGGAAAGGCCATGCAGTTTGCGAGGTTTTAGAAGATAATAAAGAACTAAGAGTGCTTAAATGCACTTTTGAACCTGGCGTTGGGCACGAGAAACACTACCACAATCCACATGTTGGTTATACTTTAGTTGGAGGAAAATTCAGAATAAAAGACAATTCAGGAACTCGCGAAGTAGATGTGCCGACTGGTTATACGTTTAGTAAAGATTCGATTACGTCTCATGAGGTCCTAAATATTGGAGAAACCACCTCAGTTTATTTGATTATGGAATACAAATAACGTATTAATTTTCTTACTTAAAATACTTGCTCAACGTCAAAAACTACAGCTAAATCTCTGAGAGTCAAATTTAAAAGTTACATTTGCACTACTTAAATCCCATTTATCCTACATATTTTGTACACTCCTGAAGAAAACACGCCTCAAAACAACAAGGTGTCATTGCTAAATTTTATTGAAGAACATGCTGCTATTGGCACATGGGAATTTAACACCAAACTTGAAAAAATTACATGGAGTTCTCAGACAAAAAAAATCCATGAAGTTCCTATAGACTATGACCCTTCTGTTGAACTTGCGCTCTCATTTTACAAAAATGGTGATAACTTAAATAAAATCACTAAAGTATTTACAGATTGTATAGAAAAGCACGAAGACTATGATATCGAAGTGCAAATAGTTACTGCAACAGGAAAAGATAAGTGGGTAAGAGCCATTGGCACAGCAATAATTGAAAATAATGAATGCATAAAGGTTCAGGGCTTATTTCAAGATATTGATAAAAAAACAAAAGATTCTTATGCTCTAGCATTTAAAGAACAGCAACTGAGAAAAACATTTGAAACCGCTTTAATTGGAATGGCTATTCTAGATTTAGAAGGCAACTGGATTGATGTGAATAAAAGCTTGTGTCAAACCTTTGGTTACACTAAAGATGAATTTAGAACGCACACTTTTATGGATATCAGCCATCCTGAAGATCTCCGCAAAGGACAAAGAGCCATGATAGACATGCTTAATGGTAAACTTGATTACTTTGAAACTGAAAAACGCTATATAAATAAAAAAGGTGAAACTATTTGGACACAATTATTCACGTCAATTGTGCGAGATAGTAATAATCAACCACAGCATTTCGTAGCTCAAATCAATGACCTCACTGAAATAAAGAAAACTAGCAAAAAAGTTTCACAATTATTAGTGACTACTGAAGACCAAAATAAACGATTATTGAATTTTGCACATATTGTTTCTCATAATTTAAGATCACATTACGGTAATTTAGATATGCTGCTCGATATCGTAAAAATGGATTTGCCAGAAACGACGAATAATGAATTATTTCCATTAATAGAGCAGGCTGTTAGTAATTTAGGAGATACTGTAGTTCACTTAAACGAGGTCGCGGCTATAAATATCCAAAAAGATTTAAAAACCGAACCTTTAAATTTATTGCATAGTTTTAATAAAGCAATGTCAAGTATTTCTGCACTTATTTTAGATTCTAAAACGTCAGTTTCCATAGCTATTGAACCAGATATCCTCATTAAAGGTGTTCCTGCATATTTAGATAGTGTGTTATTGAATTTTTTAACGAATGCTATAAAATATAAAAAGCCAAATGAACCTGCTAAAATTGAAATAAAAACTAGCACTGACACTGATTTTATAATTTTAGAAATTACAGATCACGGTCAAGGTATTGATTTAAAAAAATATGGTGACAAATTATTTGGCATGTATAAAACATTCCATCAACATGAAGATTCTACAGGTATAGGACTATTTATAACAAAAAATCAAGTGGAAGCCATTGGAGGAAAAATTGAAGTTAAAAGTAAAGTTAATGAAGGTACAACCTTCTATATCCATTTAAAAAAACATGACTAAAATAGACGTAGCCTGTATTATCGATGATGATCCAATATTTATTTTTGGAGCAAAACGAATGATGGAACTCTCAGAATTCTGCAATTCATTTATGGTTTTTAAGAATGGACAAGAAGCTTTAAATAATTTAAAACCGATAATGAATACTGGAGAAGTACTTCCTGATGTGATATTATTAGACATCAACATGCCCATTATGGATGGTTGGGAATTCCTAGATGAATTTATTAAGATTAAAAGCCATAAAATGGTTACGATTTATATTGTAAGTTCATCCATTAATCCAATAGACTTAAATCGGGCTAAACGCTACGAAAATGTATCTAATTACATTTTAAAACCTATTTCTCTTAATAGCTTAAAAGGAATACTAGAAGAAGTCAATTAAGTACGATGTTTTAAGGAGATATTAAACCAGCTAATGTTGCTGCAAACAGAAGGTAATTTTCTAATTACTTGTACATATATCACGCTTAAAAGCCTCATATTACACAAGAGAATATATTAAAATAAAAAAGCCAATACTCTTATAAAGTATTGGCTTTTTCTATTTCTATAGATTTTAAAGTATACGATTGTTATCCTCCAAAATCATCAAATCTGATATGCTCGTCAGGGATTCCGAAATCCTCACCCATCTTCTGAACGGCTTGGTTCATTAATGGAGGTCCACAGAAGTATAATTCAATATCCTCTGGTGCTTCATGATGACTTAAATAATTATCAATTACACAGTTGTGAATGAATCCTACAAAACCATCACCTTCTTCATCGTGAATATCTTTTTTTACTTTCCAATTATCACTTTCTAATGGTTCTGATAATGCTAAATAGAATTTAAAGTTCGGAAAATCCTTTTCTAAAGCTCTAAAGTAATGGATGTAGAACAATTCAGCTTTAGAACGTCCACCGTACCAATACGTTACTTTACGGCCTGTTTTAATAGTTCTAAACAATTCGTATAAATGAGAACGCATTGGCGCCATACCTGCACCACCACCAACGTATAACATTTCTGAGTCAGACTCATTGATGAAGAATTCACCGTAAGGTCCTGAAATCGTTACTTTATCACCAACTTTTTGATTAAAAATATAAGATGAAGCAATTCCTGGATTTACATCCATCCATCCACCTTTGGCACGATCAAAAGGAGGTGTTGCTACACGTACATTAAGCATTATTTTTCTACCTTCAGCAGGATAGGAAGCCATAGAATAAGCACGTTCAACAAGCTCATCATTTTTCATCACTAAAGGCCATAATCCAAACTTTTCCCAATCTGCCTTAAATTTATCTGGTTCTCCTGGGTGATCTTCTGGGTGTGCAGACACATCCATATCAGCGTATTTTATTTCACATTGAGGAATCTCAATTTGAATATAGCCACCAGCCTTATAATTCATGTCTTCTGGAATTTCTACAACAAATTCCTTAATAAATGTTGCTACATTATAGTTTGAAACTACAGTCGCTTCCCATTTCTTAATACCAAATACTTCTTCAGGAATGGTGATTTCCATATCCTGCTTTACTTTTACCTGACAAGATAATCGTGCACCATGTGCTAATTCTTTTCTAGAAAAGTGAGGAGTCTCAGTTGGAAGCGCTTCACCTCCACCAGATAAAACATGACATTCACACTGAATACATGTTCCACCACCACCACATGCTGATGGTAAAAATATTTTTTGGTTACCTAATGTTGATAACAAGGTTCCTCCTGAATCAACTTCAATCTCACGTTCACCGTTAATAGTAATTTTTACTGGCCCTGAAGGAGACAGTTTTTGTTTCACTACAAGTAGAAGCGATACTAATAATAAAGTAACTACTAAAAACGCGACAACTGTAGCGATGACCGTTCCTATTGTGCTTGCTGCTAATACCATATTCCTTATTAATTTTTATCCGTATCGTTTGTTGTTTCAATAACAAGACTAGACGCCTCACTATTCTCATCTGCACTAGTTGTAACCATGCCCACCGTATTTTCTACAGTTTCTTCTGTTGCTTCTTCTTCTCCTCCTGTAAGCATACCTCCAAAACTCATAAAACCAATAGCCATAAGGCCTGTAATAATAAATGTAATTCCTAACCCTCTTAAAGGTGCAGGCACATTACTATATCTAATTTTTTCTCTAATTGCTGCGATAGCTACAATTGCTAAAAACCAACCGATTCCAGATCCAATACCATAATTAAGTGCTAAACCTAAAGTTTCAATTTCACGAGATTGCATAAATAATGAACCACCTAATATGGCACAGTTTACTGCAATTAATGGTAAAAAAATACCTAATGAATTATATAATGATGGCGAAAATTTCTCTACAATGATTTCAACTAACTGAACCATGGTAGCAATAGTAGCAATAAACATGATAAAAGATAAAAAGCTTAAATCATAATCTGCATATTCAGGACCTAGCCATGTTAATGCACCTTCTTGTAATAGATACTGATCTAATAACCAGTTTAAAGGCACCGTTATAGCCAATACAAAAATTACCGCAGCTCCTAAACCAACGGCTGTAGATACTTTTTTAGACACAGCCAAGTAAGAACACATACCTAAGAAGTATGCGAAAACCATGTTGTCTACAAATATCGATTTGAAAAATAATTCTATATGTTCCATATATTTTGTTTTTAGTTGTTAGTCTTTAGTTGTTGGATAATGCTATCAACAAACAACTAGTAACTATAAACTAATTTAGTCTTCTATTAATTCTTTATTTCTACTACGTTGTACCCATATGATTAAACCTACTACTATTAAAGCCATAGGAGGTAATACCATAAATCCGTTATTTTCATAGCCAATAGCGTATAATCCCGTTTTTTCCACAGAATCTCCAAGGACTTTAAATCCAAATAAAGTTCCTGAACCTAAGAGTTCTCTAAAGAAACCAACAATAATAAGGATTAAGCCATAACCAGCTGCATTTCCTATACCGTCTAAAAATGATGGCCATGGTTTGTTTGCTAATGCAAAAGCTTCAAAACGCCCCATAATTATACAGTTGGTAATAATTAAACCAATAAATACCGAAAGCTCTTTACTTAAACTATAAGCAAATGCTTTTAATACTTGATCGACAATAATAACCAAGGTTGCAACAACTATTAATTGTACAATAATTCTAATTTTAGAAGGAATGATATTTCGCATTAAAGAAATAACCACGTTACCAACACTAAGTACAAAGACAACAGAAATTGCCATTACAATTGATGGCTTTAACTGCGCTGTAATCGCTAAAGCCGAACAGATACCTAATACCTGAATGGTAATTGGGTTATTATCCGCTAAAGGATCTAATATTAGTTTACTATCTTTTTTTGATAAAAGTCCCATACATTTATTAGTTTAATGTCTTAAAATAAGGCACGTACATTTTTAAATCTTTCTTAATCATTGCGGTTACACCATCACCTGTAATTGTGGCTCCTGCAATGGCATCTACTGCATTGTCGTCTTTCCTTTCGTTCTTAGGATCTGCATTTCCTTTAGCTACATTTATGCCTCCATAAACACCTGCATCATTCAATAAATGCTCTCCTGCGAAATCATCCATAAAGTAACGTTGTTTAATTTCTGCACCTAAACCTGGTGTTTCACCTGCATGGTCAAAAAACACACCTTGTACCGTCATAGATTTATCAACGGCAACAAATCCCCAAATGGCATCCCATAATCCTTTACCTCTAATTGGAATAACATAGATTGGCTGACCATCTTTTTCACCTTCAAACAAAGGTAATTTTCTTGTATAACTAGGATCTTTAGCTTTAGCTTCCTCCTTTTTAATATCTATTAAATAAGCCTCAGAATCTTCAGAAACTTTAGTTCCTTCAATAACATATTGCTTAGTAATAGTACTGGTAAATTCGTCTTCTACTTTATCCGTAGAAATAAAAGCAACATCACTTGTACCTTCATTGGCATTAATACCCATGGCATACAATATATTCTGTTGTTTTTCAAAACGTTTATTAGCATCCACTAAAGGTTTTAAGCCTGAAGCAAGTCCTGCAAGTATAGATCCCACCACTAATACCATAACAATGGCAAAAATAATGGTATAACTATTTTTATCTGTATCGATTGCCATAATTTAAGCTGTTTTTATTTTTGCTCTTTTTAATCTTCTTTTCACATTGCCTTGTACCACATAATGATCTATAGTAGGTGCAAACACATTCATTAACAATATAGCTAACATGACTCCTTCTGGATACGCTGGGTTAAATACACGAATCATAATAGATACGAAACCTATTAAGAAACCGTAAATCCATTTTCCTTTATTAGTCTGAGATGCCGTTACCGGATCTGTAGCCATATAAACAATACCAAATGCCATACCACCAATTAATAAATGGTGCCAGAACTCAGTACTCATTAATCCATAAAACTTACTTGTATCTGTAATCCATCCTGCGGCTACGACTAGGTTAAAGATATATCCCATCACTAAAGCTCCAATAACCGAACTTAGCATGATTCTCCAACTTCCAATTTTTGTAAAAATCAGAAATAAACCACCTAACAAGATTAACAATGTCGATGTTTCACCTATGGAACCAGGAATAAAACCAAAAAACATATCCATTACCGAATAATCAACTCCATGTGACTGCGCCAAGCTACCTAAAATAGTTTCACCTGAAATAGCATCGGCTGTTGAGCCATTTGCAATTTCTTTAGTTCTTTCTACAGCACCTTCTACCCAAACTTTATCACCACTCATCCATGTAGGGTAAGCGAAGAATAAGAAGGCTCTAATGGTTAATGCCGGATTTAAAATATTCATCCCTGTACCACCAAAAACCTCTTTCCCGATAACAACACCGAAAACAACAGCAACCACTAACATCCATAATGGAATATCGATTGGTACAATTAATGGCACTAACATTCCTGTTACTAAGTACCCTTCTTCAACTTCGTGTCCTTTGATGACTGCGAATAAGAATTCAACACCTAACCCAACACCATAAGAAATTAGTAGTATTGGTAGCACTTTCCAAAAGCCTAAAGAAAAATTCTGTAAGGTCCAGAATTCACTACTAAAGAAACCACTTGTAACAGCTTCTATTTCTCCTGCTGCTACATAATGCTGATAACCTGCATTAAACATACCAAAGATTAAGCACGGAATTAAGGCCATAATTACCGTGTTCATTGTACGTTTTAAATCATCCGCTGCCTTAATATGTGTACCACCATGTGCAGTATCATTAGGCGTATAAAGAAAAGTATGTAAGGCATTGAAGGCCGGAGCCATCTTAGTTCCTTTGTATTTTTCTCTTAAGCTATGTAAGTTTTGTTTTAAACCCATTATCTATTTTTTAACCGATTTCTTCTAACATTAAATCCAAGCCTGCTCTAATAATTTGCTGATGTGGCTGTTTAGACACACATACAAATTCTGTTAAAGCAAAATCTTCTGGCGCAACTTCGTACATACCTAAAGCCTCCATTTCATCTAGGTCTTTATACAAACATGATTTTAAGATTTGCATCGGATAAATATCTAATGGAAAAACTTGTTCGTAATTACCTGTAAGCACAAAATTTCTATGCTCACCATTCATATTAGTGCTTAAGTCGTATTTTTTATTTGGTGTTAACCAAGAAAAAGTTAAAGCTCTTGTGTTAGAAACTTTATCAAATACTGGTTTATTCCAACCAAATAACTCGTAGTCATTACCTTCAGGAATTACAGAAATCACATTACTGTAATAATCTAAATAACCATCTGGTTGAACACGTTTTCCAGATAATACATTTCCTGAAATAAAACGATCATTACCATCTCTTTCAACTCCGTTATCGTAAACCATTGTTGCAATTTCAGAACCTAATTTTGTTCTAAAATAACGTGGTTTTTTAACTGAAGATCCTGCTAAAGCAATTATTCGTTCTGCGTTAAACTTCCCTGTTAATAGTAACTCACCAATAATTACAAGGTCTTGTGCATTCACCGTCCAAACCGTTTCACCTTTATTAACCGGATTAACCTTATTAATTAAGGTTCCAACATTCCCTGAAGGATGTGGGCCAGAAACTTTATATGTAATTGCGTTTTGTAAATTTGCTAAAGGCGAATTAGAATTTGAACCAACAGAAATATGAACACCACCTTCTGTTAATTTAGACAATGCTGTTACCGCAGCTTGCAATTCAGCTTCTTTACCTTTTAAAGTAAAATCTAAATCTGCAGCCAAAGGTGCACTTGCATAACCCGAAACAAAAATCGCTTTTGGAGTTCTATCAGCTTTTGCTACAACATCGTAAGGACGTTGTTTAATAAATGCCCAACACCCAGAAGCTAACAAATGTGCTTTAGTTTTTTCTGCATCCGAAGCTAAATCAAACTTACCATGATCTGTGTAAGTTTGTTCTTTATCTGCTGTTATTTTAATAGCGTCTATACGACGTCTTGGTCCACGCTGCACTTCGGTTATCTCACCAGAAACTGGCGAAACAAACTTCATTGCTTCATTATCCTTGTTGTAAAATAAAGTTTCACCTGCTTTAACATGTGTACCTTCTTTAGCTACAAGTTTTGGAATAATACTGTGGAAATCCTCAGGTTTAATAGAATAGAAATTACTAACAATAGCATTCTCTACAGTTTGCTCGGCTTCACCAATCAACTTTATATCTAAACCCTTTTTAATTTTGATGTCTTTTGACATATCTTTTAAAGATTAGTTATCTAAAAATCGGTGCAAATCTACAAATTAATGCTTAATTAAGGCTCAAAATAGAGCAACTTTTTTATTTGTAATCATTATAAATAGCAGGCTTGTGTTAAGGCATAGATTTTGATTATATTTATACGCTAAGATTCTAAATAAAATGAAAACTACATTTTTTACACTTTTACTTCTTATACTATTTCCTACAATTCTTTTTTCTCAAGTGGCCAAAGAGCTTAATCCACCAGATTTTATTAAAACAATTACGTTTAAAAGTAACACTACAGAAGGTCAATTACCCGTCCTAAAACTTGGTGAATCGTTAACGCTAGAATTTGACGCCCTAACGGGTAACGAAGAAGACTTTTACTACGTCATAGAGCATTTTAATTTTGATTGGACTCCTTCAAATCTTGTAAAATCAGAATACCTGAGTGGCTTGGACAATCAACGGATTTTAGATTACGAGAATTCTTTTAACACCTATCAAATTTATTCTCATTACAATTTAACAATACCAAATACACAAACACGTGGCTTATTAAAAAGTGGAAACTATATGATTTCCATTTATGATGATTATGACGAACTTATGTTCAGTAGAAAATTTATGGTTTATGAAAACGGAGCTAATGTTGGAGTAAGTGTCAAACGTTCTAGAGATGTAAAGGTAATTGCAGAAAAACAATCTGTGGATCTCGTTATTACAACTGATGGCACCAATCTAAATAACCCATTAGAAACCATTAAAACCGTCATTATTCAGAATAACAATCTTAACACAGCAATCACCGACCTCAAACCTCAATATACATTGGGTAATGAACTTATTTATCGTTATGATACTGAATCTGCTTTTTGGGGTGGAAACGAATATTTATTTTTTGAAAACAAAGATGTTAGAGCTGCCAATGTTGGTGTCCAATATATAGAATTAGAAGACTTATACCACAACTATTTATATACTAATATCAGTCGAAAAAACAGACCATACACCTACAATCCAGATATTAATGGGAATTTCTTAGTCACGGTAATCGATAGAGACAATCCAGATATTGAAGCGGATTATGTTATGGTCCATTTTTCATTATTGCAAGACGAATTAAAGGATAAGAACATTCACGTGTATGGTAATTTTAATTATTACACCATTGAACCTTTGACCCAAATGCTATATAATCCTGAAAGCAAACGCTACGAAATTATAATGCTGCTGAAACAAGGATTTTACAATTACAAATTCGTGACCGTGGATCAAAAAACAGGAGATATAGACGAAGGCGCTATCAGCGGCAACTTTTGGCAAACTGAAAACAATTATAAAGTTTTAGTTTACTACAGAGATTTGGGTTCTCGTTACGACAGACTTATTGGTTTCGGAGAAGCTACTTCTGTGGATATCACTAATTAAGCCATTAGGCCACCATTCATTAATTCAAAAAAACACGCTGTCTCTACTGCCAAATTCACAGTATGAGTCGGTTATAAAATGTATTTGCTAAAAAACAAAACCTCTTAAGCTAATTATAATGCTTCATTCAAAAATTATGCTATTTTAGCATAGATAATCTCAAAACTTATGGTACAACAAGTTACAAGCGGCATAAAAATCACTGTAGAAACCAATTTTGAAGGTACATTTTATAAAAATTATAAAGTGCACTTCGCCTTTGGTTATAAAGTAACTATTGAAAACCAAAGTAAGGATTCTGTTCAGTTAAATTCTAGACACTGGAAAATTCTTGACGCCCTAAATAATGAAGAAATTATTGAAGGGGAAGGTGTGATTGGAAAAAAACCTGTTTTAAAACCAGGAGAATCTCACACATACAACTCTGGCTGCCTATTAACGTCTCCGTTTGGGGCCATGAGTGGTCACTATAATATGATTAACTTATCTAAAACAAATAAATTTAAAGTCTACATTCCTTCTTTTAAATTGAGCGCTCCCTTTGCTCTTAATTAATTCTTAGAGCCTTACTTTTTTATGTAATATTTTTGTTTTAAATTCAATAATTACAAGATTGAATTTATCATGTAACACAAATGGTTCGGCTTACAAAAAAAAACACAAGACACTCGTATTAGCAATTTAAAATACCATTTTCAATTAGGCATTCATTAACTGTAAGTTTCAACAGAAATAACCTCAACATGCCTAACCTTAAACTACAAAAACCACATTACCAATCTTCACACAACTATAACGTTTGAAAGAAATATTTTCTTTAAAAAAATGTACCTTTACACTTTCAAAATTGGGTTCTCATAATATGGGAATCTTATTATAATTTCTAAAAAATATAAACCAGATTCCCGATTTCTCGGGAACAATAAAAAACTTTTAACGATGGGAAAAGGATTCTTTAATGTACCTGTAGCAGTTAACGAACCTGTTATGTCTTACGCACCTGGTTCAGCAGAACGCAAAGCTGTTGCTGAAGCTTACAAATCAATGTTTAACTCAAAGGTTGAAGTTCCTATGTATATAAACGGAAAAGACGTGAAAACTGGAAATACCAGAACAATGTCTCCTCCACACGATCATAAACATATTGTAGGAGAATATCATTTAGCAGAAAAGCAACACGTTGACGAAGCAATTTCTACAGCGTTAGAAGCTCGTAAATCTTGGTCTCAAATGCCATGGGAACAACGCGCTGGGATTTTCTTAAAAGCCGCTGAATTAATTGCTGGTCCTTACAGAGCCAAGATTAATGCGGCAACAATGATTGCACAGTCTAAAACAATTCATCAAGCTGAAATTGATGCGGCATGTGAGTTGATTGATTTCTTACGTTTTAATGTTCAGTTTATGACTGACATTTACATGGAACAACCAGAAAGTACAAGTGATGCTTGGAATCGCGTTGAATACAGACCACTTGAAGGTTTCACCTATGCTGTAACCCCTTTTAACTTTACTGCTATTGCTGGAAATTTACCAGCTTGTATGGCATTAATGGGAAATGTTGTCGTATGGAAACCTAGTGATAGCCAAATTTATTCTGCAAAAGTAATAATGGACATTTTTAAAGAAGCTGGAGTACCAGATGGTGTTATTAATGTTGTTTTTGGGGATCCTGTTATGATTACAGAAACTGTATTAGCTAGCCCAGATTTTTCTGGTTTACATTTTACAGGTTCTACATTCGTATTTAAAGAATTATGGAAACAAATTGGAAACAATATTCATAACTATAAAACCTATCCAAAAATCGTTGGAGAAACTGGAGGAAAAGATTTTATTGTCGCTCACAAATCTGCTAACGCTAAGCAAGTCGCAACCGCCATTTCTCGTGGTGCTTTTGAGTTTCAAGGACAAAAATGTAGTGCAGCATCTAGAGCTTACATTCCAAGTAATATCTGGGAAGACGTTAAGAACTTCGTTATAGAAGATGTAAATTCTTTTAAACAAGGCTCGCCAGAAGACATGAGTAATTTTGTAACGGCAGTAATTCACGAAGGATCTTTTGATAAATTAGCGAAATATATTGATGAAGCTAAAGCTGCTAGCGACGCTGAAATAGTTGTTGGTGGAGGTTATGATAAATCTGAAGGATATTTTATTGAGCCTACAGTAATTGTTACTACCAATCCAAAATATTCTACTATGTGTACAGAATTATTTGGACCCGTAATGACTATATATGTTTATGAAGAAGACCAATTTTCTGAAACTTTAAAATTAGTTGATGAGACTAGTGAATACGCATTGACGGGAGCTATTTTATCAACATGCCGTTATGCCGTAGAAGAAGCTACCAAAGCATTACAAAATTCGGCTGGTAACTTCTATATTAATGACAAACCAACTGGTGCCGTTGTTGGTCAACAGCCATTTGGCGGTGCAAGAGCATCTGGAACAAATGATAAAGCTGGTAGTGCCCAAAATTTAATGCGTTGGGTGTCTCCAAGATTAATTAAAGAAACCTTTGTGACTCCTGTAGATTATAGATATCCATTTTTAGGTTAAAAAATTTATAATAAACTGAAATTTAAATCCTTAGAAGTTCAATACTTTTAAGGATTTTTTTTGCTTTTCATAGAAATGATGTTGAAAACAAGTAATAGCTAAAGTAAACTTTGTATCTTTTCGAGATAATAATTCAAATTCGCTACTTATGAAAAAACAATACCTTACTTTTTTATTGTGTTTACCTTTTTTAAATTTTGCACAAACTTCCATAACCTCTGAAATCATTCCGGATTTATCTGATTATGGTATAGTCACTAATTATCCTGGAGAAGCTGAATATGAAATATTTTTAAGTCCAGATAATATATTAGACAAACCCATTTTTGTCGTTGATGGTTTTGACCCAGGAGACACCAGAGATATCACTGGGTTATATAATTCACTAGACTATGCAGGAACAGAGGGCAATCAAAATTTAGCCGATTTAGTAAGAGCTGAGGGTTTTGATGTCGTTATTTTAAATTTTCCAACATATACAAGAACCGCAGATGATGTTATTGTAGATGGTGGCGCCGATTTTATGGAACGTAACGCTATGGTTTTAGTAGAACTTATTGAAACAATAAACGATGACAAAGCTGGTAACAGTCCTGAACAAAATGTAATCATAGGGCCAAGTATGGGAGGAGTAATTGCACGGTATGCTTTAAATTATATGGAAGCTAATTCACTAGATACAGATACTAGACTTTATATCTCTTTTGATTCTCCTCACCTTGGTGCTAATGTCCCAATTGGTTTACAACATCAATTAAACTTCTTAGCCTATAATGAAACCGATCCCGTTGAAGAAGTACAACCTTTAATTAATGGTCTTTTAAAATCCTCAGCAGCAAGACAATTATTAACAGATCATTTAGAGGCTCATTTAACTGAAACCGATTTAGTATCATTTGACCCTGCATTAAAACTACCAGCAGCTCATCCATTTAGAGCTATATTTGAAACTCATATTAACGCCTTAACTCCATCTGGCTTTCCAGAGACAACAAGGAACGTTTCTATAATTAACGGTAGTGGTAGCAATAACACTTACTTCGCAATTGGAGATTCTGGACCAACCGTTACAAATGATTATCCTGTAATAAGCACCACACTAAGTATACCTATTTCTATATTTACCGCTAATATTTTAATTGATGTTAACTTCACACCAGCTGCAGGAGAAACAAATACGGTGAGTAGTATTTCGATACAATTATTAGGAAATGAAATTGAAGGCTCTGAAGCAGAAAGTGAATCCTTTAGTTATTCTAACGGTGTAGATGCTGCTCCAGGTGGCTTATTTGGTTTATCTGGAATTACTGGAGATTTAGGTACAGACGGTGGAATTGCTAGCGATTTTGTAAACGCAATCGCTATAGATAAATTTAATTTCGTCCCTTCTGTTAGTGCATTAGCTGTAGCGTTTACTAATGACGAAATAAATTGGAATCATACCATAGACTTAGAAAGTCCTAATCCAACAACCAATACTCCTTTTGCCAATACATTTACTCCAAACGACAATGAACCTCACGTACAGCTTACCGAAGCAAATGTTGCTTTTGCATTATACGAAATATTAAATTCTCCTTTAAACATTACGAATTCTGAATTGATTGCCATTCAATTAGATAAAAACCCAATAACAAACGAATTAGTATTACGTTCTAGCAAGAATAGCAATGCTAATATTAGTATTATAGATGTCGCTGGCAAAACGATTTTCAATACCTCAACAACATTAAGCGACAGGACTTCAATACCTGTTAATTTAGATTCCGGTTTTTACGTTTTAAATGTGGTAACCGAAAACAACACTAGGTTTATCACAAAACTTATAGCGCAATAATCACAACATATCCTTAGACAAAAAAATCCTGTAAATTTTATTTACAGGATTTTTTATAATAATAGTTTTTAAGCGCTCTTACAATTCTTCAATAGTTTGAGTATCCCCAAAACTTGCTGACCTTGCATTATAAACTCCGTTACTACCACCATTGATAATGAAAGCAACAACTCTCATTTTAGATGTATTAGTGACATTGCTTGGCACATCTGCAGTTATAGTCTGCGAGTATTCATTTTCTGCAAACACTTCCTCTGATGGTAGACTACTACCTAATAAATCCGTTACAGAGGCTCTTAACACATTATCATGTTCAAAATTTGATAACGATGCACCACCACCATAATAACTCGTATAATTAGTTTGATCATGTAATAAATCATCCTCTAAAATATATACAACTAACTTAGGGTTGTTTACTGATAGTGTACCAAACTTTATTTTCACATCAAGTGAAATTGTATTACCATCCAAGGTAGGCGTTAACGCTAAACCAACATCAGCACCAGCATCCGCTAAATTAACAATTTGACTTACATTACTAGGCTCTGGATAGGTCCATGTAGTCGTTCTATTTAACATTGCTGTTGGATAACCAGATAATCCTATAAGATTCTCTAACGAAGAAGCATTATAAGTATAAGGATCATAATAACCACTAGATGGATCTGTAGTTGCGCGGTGTATCGCTACAGTAACTGATTGATCTGTAGTCGCTTCTACCTGTTCAATACCATAAGATACTCTAGGACACCATCCACACCAAGTTCCTGTATAGTCCTCTATCAAAACATTTCTTTTAAATTTCGTAGGCAACTCTAATACAGTTACTAATAAAGGCTCGCTTGTTAATCCGCCGTAAGTAGCTACAACACTTAATACTCCTGCCGTTTGAGAGGTATAATTAATACCGCTAATACCAACACCATTAACAGATAAACTTGCAGAATTAGTTACGACAGCACCAGAATCTGTAATGACATTAAAAAATATAGCATCACCAACATAAACATCGCTGCTAGATTGCCTGGTTACCGTTATACTTGTAGCTTGATCACCACCACCTGAATCATCACTACTGTCACTACTGCAGCTTGTAAAAATTAATGTTAAGGCAAGAAATAAAGATTTAAAAATGTAATTTGTTTTCATGAAGGTTTTTTTTAATTCATTAGCTAATATAAACTAATTTTAATTTTTTGGTAGTATTATTGTAGAATTACTAATGAAAATAATTTATTCAAATGAAAAACAGTTGTATTTTATTAATATGTTTAATAATATTCAAATTCAGTGACGCTCAAGAATTACCGAATATCACATTAAAAAGTATTGACGACAAAACAGTCTCTATTCAAGAGTTAGCAAACACTGACACCGTTAAAGTTTTTAGCTTTTGGGCTACTTGGTGTGTTCCATGTATTAATGAACTTGATGCAATTAGCGAAGTTTATGACGAATGGCAAGAAGAAACTAATGTAGAAATCATAGCGGTTTCTACTGACGATTCTAGAACAAAAAAACGCGTTATTCCACTTGTAAATGGCAAAGGTTGGGAATATCAAATTCTACTAGATGATAACCAAGATCTTAAACGCGCTTTAAACATTGCTGTATTACCCTATCTTATTGTCGTTAAAAATGGAGAAATTGTACATCAACATACAGGTTATACACCAGGAAGTGAAGACGCCTTATATGAAGTGATTAAAAAGCATTCTAAACAATAGATAAAACTACCAACTACTAGCTAAAACCAATACTATGAAAAGACTGATGTTACTATTAGTTTTTTGTCTATCAGGACAATTTATTTTTGCACAATTATTAGATAACTTAAGAATAGGATTTGAATCGAATTCGGCATGGTATAATGACGACAAAAAAACAGGATCTTTTTATGACAATGAAAATCAGGATGGAGACAAACATCTACGCTTTAACAACTATCTAAAATTAGATTATACATTTTTAAAGAACTTTACCGCTACAGTTCAAGTTGAATCTTATGAGCCTTATGCATTAATAAACTACTCACCTAATTTTGAAGGGACCAATGTAGGCACTTATGCATTAAACTATCGAAATTCTAAATTAAACGTTACCGCAGGACATTATTATGCACAATTTGGTAGCGGATTAATCCTAAGAACATGGGAAGACAGACAACTAGGTCTTAACAATGCTTTATTAGGTGGCAAAGTTGAATATGAACCGATAGAATCTGTATCGTTAACAGGTTTATATGGTAAACAACGATATGGTTTTAAAACTTCTGATGGAGAAATATTTGGAGCAAACGCAGAAGTTGACTTGTCTTCTATCTTAAGTTTTGAATCGTCATCAATAAGTCTTGGCCTTAGCTATGTAGGCAGAAAGGAAGCGATTGATATAGAAGACCCAGAATTTAATGAATTGACGAATGCTTTTTCGGGACGATTAGATTATTCAGAAGGTAACTTTTACTCTAGCTTAGAATATGTTTCTAAGAGTGAAGATGCCATTGTCCAGTTAAGTCAACTGTCTAATGCTTTTGTAAAACCTGGAAATGCTATTCTATTAAACACTGGTTTTTCTAAAAAAGGATTTGGGTTAGATGCTACATTTAGAAGACTCGAAAACATGACGTTTTATTCAGAGCGCAAAAAAGACGGTAATCTTTTTTTAGAAAACATCGTTAACTACACTCCTGGTTTAACAAAACAACACGATTACTTATTAACTAATATATTTGTTTATCAAGCGCAATCTCAGGTTTCATTTTTAGACCCAGGAATTTTAAAAGCAGGAGAAATAGGTGGTCAAATAGATCTATTTTATAAAATAAATAAAGACACACCTTTAGGAGGAAAGTATGGCACAAAACTAGCATTTAATGTATCGTATTGGGCTGGCTTAAAAGGAGATTTCGATTATGGAAACCAAGACTATAGCACAGATCTTTTCGGTTTTGGAAATAAATACTTCTCAGATATTAATTTTGAAGTTCGAAAAAAATGGAGTCCAAAATGGAGCACTATATTTTACTACGTGAATCAATATTACAATAAAAAAGAGATTGAAGGAAACTTTGGAGCGGACCCTATTAAAACTAATATTTTTGTTGCAGAAGCAACACACAAACTAGGTGGAGGAAAATCTATTAGGTTTGAAGCTCAAAAATTATGGTCAGATTCTGAATCACATGATTGGACTGGAGGAACTTTTGAATTCAATTTAAATTCCAAATATTCGTTCTATGTTAATGACATCTATAACAGTGGAGATGATGGAGACACAGCAGAAACACATTATTTTAATGTAGGTGGTAGTTACACAAAAGGTGCTACACGATTAGGATTAAATTATGGAAGGCAGCGTGCCGGACTTATTTGTGTTGGTGGTGTTTGTCGTTATGCTGCTGAAGCAACTGGTGTTAGCGCCAACTTAACGATGTCTTTTTAAAAAACGATATTCAACAATAATATTCATCCTGCCTTTAATTCTATTTAAACTTTAAAGGCAGGTGAATTATTTTTTTAGTTTCAAAAAACGATTCATCAAAATAATCAGAAAGCAAGAATGCCTTAACCGTTTTGTATTGTTTCAATTCTTCGGTTAAATCGCCTCCTTTTAAATAGAGAATGCCATTTTTTAATTCGTTCTTTTGAGTTTTTGCAACTTTACCTTTAACCCAAGTGGTAAACTCTGGCATCGTTGTTACAGCTCTACTCACAATAAAATCGTAAGTTTCATCTATAGCTTCTACCCTACTATGTGTAGTTTTTATATTAGTGAGTTCTAATTCTTCAGCAACTGCATTAATAACTTTTAGCTTTTTATTGATGCTATCTACCAAATGAAACTGACATTCTGGAAATAAAATAGCCAAAGGTACACCAGGAAATCCACCACCTGTACCAACGTCTAAAATTGAAGTGCCTGGTGCAAAACGGATCACTTTTGCGATACCTAAAGAGTGTAAAACATGTCGTAAATATAACTCATCAATATCCTTTCGAGAAATGACGTTGATTTTACTATTCCAATCTTTGTATAACCCTTCTAAAGCTTCAAATTGTTGGATTTGAATTTCAGTTAAATCTGGGAAGTATTTTAGGATGAGTTTCATTTTTAAAATTTTTACAAAAATACTTAATTTTAATCTTCATAATTTAACGTTAAACGATTAAGGTTGCTTTTTATTTATTAACTATCTTTGTATTCTTATAATGTTTTATAATCCCTGACGTTATAACTAAAAAAACTGATTAAATGGCACAACAAACCGTCAAATTCTCTCGAACTGACTCTGCAAAGTTCTTTAGAACCCTTAACAAACGCGTTAATAATTACTTTAAAGACAATAATATTAAAAAAACAGGAAACTGGAAGCTTTATACAAAAGCCATTATAATGTTTACATTATTACTTGGCCCATTAGTTGTATTGTTAACCGTAGACGACATACCTACATGGGTTCAAATCATTTGTATGATGGTTATTGGTATTGGAATGGCTGGCGTAGGAATGAATGTTATGCACGATGCTAACCATGGCTCCTTTTCTAGTAAAGCATGGGTAAATAAACTCATGGGAAGCAGTATTCATATTTTAGCTGGTAACGATTACAATTGGAAAGTACAACACAATGTATTACACCACACGTATACAAATATTCAAGGGCACGATGAAGATATTGATGCAGGAAGAATAATTCGTTTTTCTAAACATGCCAAATGGCTAAAAATTCATAAATACCAAAAGTATTATGCCTTCTTATTATACGGATTGCTCACCGTTAATTGGGCTATTACAACAGATTTTAAACAAACCTACCAATACCTTAAAAGAAAATTGTCTTATGGCGAGTTTCCTAATCCTGCAACACAATGGACAAAATTGATTATCGGTAAAATATTATACTATTCTATTTGGGTAGTGTTACCATTGGTTTTAGGTTATACTTGGTGGCAAGTTTTAATCGGGTTTTTAATTATGCATTATACAGCTGGTATGATTCTGAGCGTTGTTTTTCAATTAGCACACGTTATGCCAAATACCGAAATGCCTTTACCAGACGAAAATGGCAATATGAAAAATACTTGGGCAATTCACCAACTATTTACAACATCTAACTTTTCACCTAAAAGCTGGATTGTAGAATTTTATACTGGTGGTTTAAACAGACAAGTTGAACATCATTTATTTTCAAACATTAGTCATGTTCATTATAAAAATATAGCAAAAATAGTAAGAGAAACTGCGCATGAGTTTAGCTTACCTTACAACGAATACAATTCAATTTGGAAAGCTATTTCCGAGCATTATCATCAATTAAAAGAGTTAGGTAGAAAGCCAAGTATGGCTTAATACAATGTCTAGTTTAAAAACCACCAATTACAATGAATCAACTATCGGATAGAATTAATAATCTAGCCACATCAGCTACGCTGGCAATGGCAGCAAAAGCTAGAGAACTAAGAGCAGAAGGAAAAGACATTATTGGATTAAGTTTGGGAGAACCGGACTTTAACACACCTGATTTTATTAAAGACGCTGCAATTGAAGCTATAAATCAAAATTACAACAGCTATACTCCTGTAGATGGCTACGTAGAATTGAAAGAGGCTATTATTAATAAATTTAAGCGCGACAATAACCTCAACTATACATTACCACAAATAGTCGTTTCTACTGGAGCAAAACAATCCTTGGCTAATATAGCTGCTGTGATGCTAAATCCTGGTGATGAAGTTATTTTACCTTGTCCATATTGGGTAAGTTATAGTGATATTGTAAAATTGAGCGATGGAGTGCCTGTAGAAGTTCAAACCTCTATAGATACCGATTTTAAAATGACAGCAGAACAACTAGAAGCTGCCATTACGCCAAAAACTAAAATGATTTGGTACAGCTCTCCTTGTAATCCAAGTGGCTCTGTTTATAGTAAAGAAGAATTAAGAGCTTTAGCTGATGTACTGAAAAAGCATCCAAATATTTATGTTGTTTCAGATGAAATATACGAACATATTAATTTTAAAGGAGGTCATTTTAGTATGGCTGAATTTGAAGATATGTACGACAGAACTATTACAGTAAATGGTGTATCTAAAGCGTTTGCTATGACTGGTTGGAGAATCGGCTATATAGGAGCACCAGATTGGATTGCGAGAGCCTGTAACAAAATGCAAGGTCAAATTACTAGTGGAGCTAATTGTATTGCGCAACGTGCGGTAATTACGGCTTTAGAAGCTGATCCTTCAAGCATAAAGTATATGGTTGACGAGTTTAAAGTAAGACGTAAACTCATCCTGAATTTATTAAGTGAAATAGAAGGCTTTAAAACTAACGAACCAGAAGGAGCATTTTATGTATTCCCTAATGTGTCTTCATACTTTGGAAAAACCATTAAAGGAAAAACTATAAATAATGCATCTGATTTTTCTCTGTTTTTACTAGAGGAAGCTCTAGTAGCCACTGTAACAGGTGAAGCTTTTGGTAATCCAGATTGTATTAGAATTTCTTATGCCGCTTCTCAAGAAGAGATTAAAGAAGCTATTAAGCGTATTAAGACGGCGTTAAGTTAAATTATAATCGTCATATTTTTCATAAAAAAAAAGTTGTAGCATTAAATGTTACAACTTTTTTTTATGAAAAATGTCTAGAGGGAAAAACCATACATTATAGACATATAATATTTGGAATACATTTAAACTAAAAGAGCGAAACCAGCAACAAAGACGGATATTTTTAAAATCATTGTCGCCCTATTTCCAAGTTTGCTTAACTGAGGAGATTTAGCACGTTGCCTAATACCAAATATGGACTTCTTCCTTGCCTTTTTAAAATTATATTTTACAATGCGTTTATATCTTGAATTCAATAAGCCCCTAGAGGTAAAATGAGCCTTTTTAGCACGCGCTATCTTATGTCCTAAACTTTGTTTTAATGTTGATTCCATAAGCTATAATTTTGAGGGTTGAATTAAATAATACTCATTAAAAGTACAAAAATATTAATCAAATCCTTAAAAAAAAGCCAAATATTATCATTTTAACATTAAAAAGACTAAATAAATCAATAATTAGAATTGACTATAACACAGAATACTCATCTAAATTTAAATAGTTGTTCCATATTAGAGTAGCAATATCCATAGTAATCCACCTATAATTAAAAAAGACACCCCAATTACTTTTAACTACAGTATTTGATTTTCTCTTTTTAATTTGTACTTAATCATCTCTAATTGTTGTGGGGTTGCTTTAGGAAAATTGTATTCTGTTTTTCTTTGCTTATCATAACCACCAAGAGTCTTTCTAAATCTCTTAGATTTATCAAGCTTAATAGCATTATTACTTCTTAAGGTACTCATCATGGATTCTGCAAAAGGCATAAATAATATTTTTAATAATTAAACACTACAATGAAATTAATTCGATAATACCATCTGTTGAATAAGCCAACACACCTAAAAGTATAAAAAACAAAATAACTGTGAGTAAAATAACTTTTAGCATTCTAACTTTCTGTTCTTCTTTTAAACGCTTACGAATCATCTTTAACTGCTTAGTCGTAGCTTTAGGTAAATTATATTCCGTTTTACGATTGGGATTATAACCACCAAGTACATTCTTAAACTTATCCCGTTGAGGCAACTGACGTCTGTTGTAGTTAATAACATTCATTGAGTTAGATGGCATAATTTCTATGTTTTAAAAATGAAATAAATTGAATCACATTACACTATATTTTCATACGTGATTTCAGCTATAAAAGACACCTTGAGTGTATCAGTTAAAAGTTCAGAGTGCGATAAATAATTCTATTAGAACAATAGTTATTTATAATTTGAATACAACAAGCCTTGTGTTTTAAAATGAGTCACCGCAATGGGTTCTGGTTCAAATTCTAATGGTGTGTCTAATACTAATCTCATAATTGATAATTTAATTGGTTGTACAAATAAGACGCACAATCATTACAAATGTTACAGACTGTATTTCAAGACATCACAAAAACAAAGCTTCAAAAACCACAGAAATATTAATGAGAATATAGGCTAGCTATATTTTGAAAAAACTCAAAAAAAAGAGAAAGTTTAACGATTTTCTTTAGCTATAACATAGATAAAAAGCACCAAGCCTATCGTTTTTAGGATTAGAATTAACGGACTAAATTTGAAGTTATTCAGAAAGAGTAAAACAGAGCCTAGAATTATAAATGCTGCGGCTAATAATTTAGTTTTATTTACAATCATAATTAACAACTTTTACTAACGGTTACGCCAAAAGAACGGGGTCAATAATATAAGAACCGTAAACAATTCCAATCGACCTATAAGCATTAAAAAAGAAGCCCACCATTTTCCCAAAGGAGGTAATGCCGCATAATTATTTACAGGTCCAAAATCACCCAAAGCAGGACCAACGTTCCCTAAACTAGAAGCCGACAAACCAATAGCAGACGTAAAATCTATTTCGAACATAGAAAATACTAATGCTCCAACAATGAAGGATAACATATAGAGGATAAAAAATCCTAGCACATTAAATACAATATCTTTAGATACCGATTTCCCATTATAGCGTACAGGAATAATAGCATTAGGATGCAAAGCGCGTTTAAATTCTAAAAAACTGTTTTTAATTAAAATTAATTGACGCATTACTTTTACTCCACCAGAAGTACTACCAGCAGAACCACCTAAAAACATCATTCCAAAAAAGAAAACGGTTAAAAAGTCGGTCCATAACGTATAATCTGCACTAATAAAACCCGTCGTTGTTATTACAGACAATACCTGAAACAAAGCATGTCTCAGCGCACTCTCTGCCTCACCTAAAACCATTGGATGCACAATAGTTGACTGCGATATGTCTGCTCTAAAATAGATTAAAACCGCAGCAATTACAGTAAATATTACAATGAATTTAAAGTAGAGACTAAACTCTTCGTCTTTTAAAACCTTAGAAATTTTTCCTTTAAATAGATAGTAACTGAGCACAAAATTAGTACCAGCCAAAAACATAAAAAATATAATAATGTATTGTATCGCAGGATTATCATTCCAGTACGCTACGCTCGCATTTTTTGTTGAAAAGCCTCCGGTAGACACCGTACTTAGCGCATGATTAATAGCATCAAAAAAAGACATTCCAGCGATTTGTAACAAAATCGTTTCAGCTGCAGTATAACCAACGTAAATAAGCCATAAACGCTTGGCCGTATCTGTAATTCTAGGATGTAATTTATCTGCACTAGGCCCTGGTGCTTCAGCTGCAAATAATTGCATACCTCCTACTCCAAGTAAAGGTAAAATAGCAATAGCCAATACAATAATTCCCATACCACCAATCCAATGTGTCGTACTTCTCCAAAACAAAACACCTTCCGGAATTACTTCTATATCGTTTAAAATACTAGCACCTGTTGTCGTATACCCAGAAATAGTTTCGAAAAAAGCATCTGTAAATGACGGAATAGCTTCTGTAGCAAGATAAGGCAAGGTTCCTGTTAGTGACATTACAATCCATCCAAAGGCAACAACAATATAACCTTCGCGCTTATTCATTTCCTTGCGATGATCTTTGGTTCTATACATCGCCAAAACACCAATTAAGAGCGTTGCAATACCAGCTAAAAATAATTGTAATGTTACTCCATCTTTATAAATAAAACTTATAAATGTCGCAATAAGCATAAACCCACCATTGAATAATAGTAGTAATCCAAAAAAGTGAAAAATAATTTTATAGTTGAGTTTTATACGAGACATAATATCTATTATGAGAAAAATCGTTCTACTTCAGAAATAGATCTTGGTAAACAACAGACCACAACACGATCTCCTGCTTCAATCTTAAAACTACCTAATGGAATAGATCCTTGTCCTTCTCTTATTACACCTCCAATAATAGCAGATATTGGAAACTTCACATCCTTTATAACCTTATTCGTTATTTTAGATTTTGGTTTAACCACAAACTCTAAGAGTTCCGCATTCATATTGGTTAACTTAGTCATAGCAACCACTTCTCCTTTTCTAATGTATCTAAAAATATTATTTGCTGCTAATAATTTTTTATTGATTAACGTATCAATACCAATAGATTGTGATAATTGATAATAATCCATATTTTCAACCAAGGCAATAGTTTTTTTAACCCCTTTTGATTTTGCTAATAAACAAGACATTATATTAGTTTCTGAATTACCTGTCACAGCAATAAAGGCATCCATATCCGAAATGTTTTCTTCGTCTAAAATATCTACATTTCTACCGTCACCACAGATAACTAAAGCATTAGGAATATCTTCTGCTAATTCTTCCGCTTTACCTCTTCTACTCTCAACCAATTTAACATTAAACTTACTTGAGCACAAATCCTTGGCTGTTTGGAAACCAATTTGACTTCCTCCAAGAATCATAACATTCTTAATAAGAACTTTAACCTTACCTGACAATTTAAATAATTCTTCATCCCCATTTCTAGACGTCATAAAGACCACTTTATCTCCTTCTTTAAAAATAGTATCACCACGAGGTATGATGGTATATTGTGTTCCTAAACGTTGAATTGCAATAGGAATAAAATTCAATTCAGGATATATGTCTGCAGCTTCTTTTACTGTTTTATCTACAAACGTTGCCGTTCTAGATAAACGTAAACCTAACATGGTTAATGCTCCGTTTTCAAACTCATAAGTATCATTAAAACCATATTGATTTAATAATAATTCAATTTCTGAAGCGGCTAAGGATTCTGGTGAAATTAATTCATCAATTCCAAATTTAGAAAACCCAACCGTTTCCTTATTATCTATAAACTCGGTATTTGAAATACGCGCAATAGTACGTTTTGCACCTAATTGTTTTGCTAAAACGCAAGCCGTAATATTTGTGGTTTCCGAGGATGTTACGGCAATAAATAAAGCTGCTGTATCTATGCGTGCATCTCTTAAAATGGAAATTGACGTAGCATCACCTTTAATAGTTCTAATATCCAAGTGCTCACCAGCATATGCTAAACTATCTTTTTTTGTATCTATTAAAGTGATTTCTTGTGATTCGTAAGATAAAAGCTTCGCCAAATGAAATCCTACTTCACCTGCACCTGCGATAATAATTTTCATGTGTCAACATTTATTTTTCAAAGGTCATACTTCGACTTTGCTCAGTACAGGCAAGCTGTTCGCAATTAATCATTTGATGGACTGATAGAATCTTGAATACGCTCCCTTCATTGTATTTCTTTGAAATAAGCATACAAATATACTTATAAGTTGCAAGTTATAAAGAGCCTGTAGTATTTAAAGTTACATACACCGAAAAAAACCATAAATTCATAAGTCTCAAAAAGCCTATTTTTTTAATGTTTATTACATCACAAATTTTTATTTTTAACTTTAAATACTTCCAACTTTAAGTACTTATAACTTATCCATATATTTGCCAAAAATTTTTATGGCCGAAAAAGTAAACCCATACAAAGACAGTGACGCCTCTAAAAAGGAACAGGTTACTAAAATGTTCGATACTATTTCTAATGAATACGATGGTCTAAACCGTGTGATTTCTTTTGGAATAGATGTAAAATGGCGAAATAAGGTTGTAGAAATGGTCGCCAAAACTAAACCTAAAAATATCTTAGACATTGCTACAGGGACAGGAGATTTAGCGATTAGCCTAACCTCTACAAACGCTAAAGAAATTATTGGCTTGGATATTAGCGATGGTATGTTAGAGGTTGGTCGTAAAAAAATCAGTTCTAAAAACTTAGATGGCATTATTTCTATGGTTATTGGAGATTCTGAAGATTTACCTTTTGAAGACAACACTTTTGATGCTATAACCGTAGCTTTTGGAGTCCGTAATTTTGAGCATTTAGAAAAAGGACTTGCCGAAATTTTACGAGTGCTAAAACCAAATGGTATTTTTGTTATTCTTGAAACTTCCGTTCCTACGAATCCTATTTATAAAGCAGGCTACAACGTGCATACCAAACTCATTATGCCAACCATAGGAAAGCTCTTTTCTAAAGATAAAGTTGCTTATAGTTATTTAAGCGAATCGGCTTCTTTGTTTCCTTATGGAGAGGCTTTAAACAATATTTTAAGAAAAATTGGGTTTATTAATGTCATAGACCTACCACAAACCATGGGAGTGGCAACAATTTACTCAGCATCTAAAGCATAATATGAAGCATTTTTGTATCATTTTCGTATTTTTATTCGCGTTTCAAAGTTCTTCTGCACAACTTTTCACGAAAGAAAAAGTGGCGAATTCTGTAGATAATATTGATCAAAAGTTTTTGACTTGGGGTTATTTTATTGGCTTCAATCAATATGACTTTAATTTTGACTACAACGAAAATTTAAAAGATATCCTCGTTGATAAAACATCTGGGTTTCATTTAGGTCTTATTGGTGACATGCGTATTAATGATTACCTGAATTTAAGACTAGAACCCGGAGTATTCTTTACGACCAGAAATTTAGAATACGACGAAAGCTATTTTCAAGGCACAGAATTTAATGATTCTGATTTGCTAAGGGAGGTAAAATCAACATACGTACACATTCCACTTTTATTAAAAGTCTCAACAAAACGTATTAACAATTTTAAACCGTTTATTGTTGGAGGTGTTTCTACGGCTTTAAACCTATCTAGCAATCAGGATAACCCAAACGATAATAGTTCTGGAGAGTTTAGAATGACCAAAAACACGTACTTCTACGAACTTGGATTTGGGATTGACCTTTATTTACAATACTTCAAATTCACACCTTCTATACGTGGCGTTTTTTCAATGAATGACGAAATTATTAAGGATATGGATCCTAATAGTCCATGGACAGGCAACATCTCAAAAATGCAAACTAGAGGTGTTTTTATTAATTTTACTTTTCAATAGTCCGTCTGCTAAATTCACTTAAAAGAATTGCAGTGGCATTGGCCACATTTAAGCTTTCCGTTTCTTTAATGGTACCAAATTGAGGAATGGTTATTTTTCGATTCACTTTTGCTTCAATAGCATCAGAAATTCCATTGGCTTCATTTCCAAGAATTATGATTCCTTGTTCTGGTAAGGTTGCTGTATAGATATTTTCACCATTCATAAAAGTACCAAACACTTCAGTTTTATTAGATTCTAAATAGTCTTGCAAATCTACATATTGCACATTTACACGTGTTAAAGACCCCATTGTTGCTTGCACGACTTTAGTATTATAGCAATCTACTGTATTTAAGCTACACACTAAATCCTTAATACCGTACCAATCGCAAAGTCTAATTATGGTGCCTAAGTTCCCAGGATCTCTTACATCATCTAAAGCTACAATTAAACCGTTGTCTTGAGATTTTATTTGCTCCGGAATTTCAAAAATGGCTAACGCTGTATTTGGGTTTTTAAGCGCTGATATTTTTTTTAATTCGACTTCTGAAATTCCCGAAATCAAATCCTGTGGAGCCTCAAATATTGGCTTTGTGGTATAGAGGTTTTTTAAGTTGTAATCTGACTTTAAGAATTCTGAAATTCCTTTAATACCTTCAACTATAAATGAACCATTTTGTTGACGCCCTTTTTTTTGACTTAAACTTTTAATTAACTTTATTTGATTCTTTGATAACATTAAAATGTCTTTACATTTGTTAGACGAAACGCTTAATTATACAAAGTAAACCTTTTTTGAGGTAATAACGTTTCGAAATTAAAGTGACTATGCTATTTCTATAGAGGAAATGGTATTATTTTTGTTTCATTAACCGTTTTAAACTAATTCACCAAATTTAACTTTGCAACAGACCACTTTAACATCATTTATTAACCACAAGTCTTTGTCTAGCTTCACATTGCTTTTTATAAGTATACTGATGCTAAGTTCTTGTAATGTTGTAAAACGTGTTAAAGATGGCGAACATCTTGTTATTAGTAATTCTATTATAGCAGATAGTGTTCATGTTTCTAATGAACGGATTAATAATATTATCGATCAAAAAGTCAACTCTGGTATACGCAAGTATTTTAGTACACCTTTAAAACTTCATATCTATAATTTAGCCAGACCAAATATAGATTCTATTCTAGACGCTAATATTTTAAGTGATTCTTCCAAAGTTAAACTGCGAATAGCCATACTTTCAAAAAAGCAATTTGATAAACAAATAGAATCGCGACGTAATTTTAACGCATGGTTAAAACGCACAGGTGAAGCGCCTGTCATTTACGACGAAGACAAAACCATAAAAACGGCGAAAAACCTTCGTAAATATTATTATAGCAAAGGCTGGTTTAATAATGAAGTGACTTACGATGTAGAAAAGGACAGTAATAAGCTTGCCAAAGTAACTTACAAAGTCACAAAAAAGAAACCTTATATTTTAGACTCTTTAAGACCTATTATTAGCAGCAGTGCAATCGATTCTGTTTATCCAAAATTTATAAGAGCAACATTATTAAAAAAAGGTGAACAGTTTGATGAGCAGAATTATGAAACTGAACGCGAGCGTATTAATACGTATTTAAGAAATACTGGTTTTTATCATTTTGGACAAGATTATATCCGTTTTGAAATGGATACAATTAACACCAACCATAAAGTACATACCGACTTAATTATAGCAAATAGGACCATTAGAGGTGACGATTCTACAACAACAGAGCCTTTTAAGATTTATAAAATTAAGGAAGTCAACATTTACACAGACGATAATTTTGACAATCGGTTTAAAGCTATTACGGACACAGCGACCTACAAGGACATTAATCTTTATAGTAAGGAAAAATTAAAGTTTAGACCTAAAGCACTTACTGATGCTGTTTTTATTAATGCCGGAGATAATTACAGTGACCTAGCAAGAAGTAGAACATCGCGTTACCTCAACGATTTGCAAATGTTCCGCTATCCAAATATCGATTTTATTGAAAACGAAGCAGACACCACCCTAACTGCAAATATATTTTTAGAGCCCAAAAAGAAATACAGTTTAAGTTTTGATCCTGAAATTAATACGAGTAACATTCAAACCATAGGATTTTCATTTAGTACAGGTTTAAAAATCAGAAATGTATTTAGGGGAGCAGAAACTTTAGAAATCTCAGGAATTGCGGCAATTGGCGCATCCAAAACCAGAAATGACTTAGAAGCTTCCTTTTTTGATATTAATGAATTTGGTGGAAATATACGGTTAACCATTCCGAGATTATTCAGTCCGTTTAATACCGATAAGATTATTCCAAAATACATGTCACCAAGCACTATTATAAACTTGTCTGCAACGAGCCAACAAAATATTGGATTAGATAAACAAGCCATATCTGGTGTATTTAGTTACAATTGGTTCCCATCAAATACCGTGACCAATACCTTAGAATTGTTTAATGTAAATTTTGTAAAAAACTTAAATACTAGCAATTACTTTGGTGTCTACACCAACTCTTTTTCTAGTTTAAACTCCATAGCTCAAGACATCAATTATATTGGCAGTGATGAAAGTTTATATGATTCTAGCTTATCAAATTCATATGCTCCTGCAGATGATTTTATCAGCGACGTTTTAACGGGAAATACAAGTTTAACTTCTAATGATGACGATTTTACAACCGTTAATAATATTGAAGAACGAAAAGAAAGACTAACAGAAAACAACCTTATATTTTCTACAAGTTTCGATTATAAAAAAGACAAAAGGAAAAACATCTTTGATAACGATTTCTCGGTTTTTAAATGGAGAGTAGAATTAGCTGGAAACTTTCTATCTGGCATTTCTAGCCTTGCAGGCGCTCCTAAAAATGACGCTGGTAACTATGAAGTTTTTGGAGTTGCATTCTCTCAATATTTTAAAACTGAAATTGATTATGTGAAGTATATTGATTTAGGGAGAAAGAATGTATTGGCTTTCCGAAGTTATGCCGGAATTGCAATTCCGTTCGGAAACTCAAATAGTATTCCGTTTGCTGAGAGTTTCTTTGCCGGTGGACCTAATGATAACAGAGCATGGACTGCTTATAACTTAGGACCTGGAAGCTCTAAATCTACAAACGAATTTAATGAAGCAAATTTCAAAATACATTTAAGTGCTGAGCAACGTTTCAGTCTGTTTGGTGCGTTTCAAGGAGCTGTTTTTGTAGATGCTGGTAATATTTGGAATGCTTTAGATAACGTAACTGACGACGCAGCAACATTTACTAGTTTTAACTCTTTAAAAGATATAGCTGTAGGTTCTGGTTTTGGTATTCGCTATGATTTTGACTTCTTTGTACTTCGTTTTGATGTTGGCTTAAAAACCTATGACCCTTCACAAAGCGATAACAACCGTTGGTTTAGAGACTACAACTTTAGAAATGCGGTATATAACATTGGTATTAACTATCCATTTTAAAAATTCATCGTTTTACTTTGAATCTATAACTCTTCAATTTTAATTAAAATGATTAAAAAGGTGACGCCGTATTATTATTCTATCACTTTAATTTCCAAACTTATAATACCTAATGGACTACAACGTTTTCGATATTTTATAACAAATTAGACTACAGAAATACTCAAAATTTACGTACTTTTGGTAACATAAATTATCAATACTATAATTATGAGTCATAATATCAAACCTGGCGTTGCCACAGGAAAAGAAGTTCAAAATATTTTTAATCATGCTAAAGAAAAAGGCTATGCTTTACCAGCTGTAAATGTCATTGGCTCTAACACAATCAATGCAGTTTTAGAAACTGCAAAAGCATTAAATGCACCTGTTATTATTCAGTTTTCAAATGGAGGAGCACAATTTAATGCCGGTAAAAGCTTAAGTAATGAAGATCAAAAAGCATCTATTGCAGGTTCTATTGCAGGCGCTAAGCATATTCACTTAATGGCAGAAGCTTATGGAGTACCTGTTATTTTACATACAGACCATTGTGCTAAAAAATTATTACCTTGGATTGACGGTTTGCTAGATGCTAGTGAACAGCATTTTAAAGAAACAGGGAAATCATTGTACAGTTCTCACATGATTGATTTATCTGAAGAACCAATAGAAGAAAACATTGCAATCTGTAAAACATATCTTGAGCGTATGAGCAAAATGGGTATGACTTTAGAGATTGAATTAGGTATTACTGGTGGAGAAGAAGATGGTGTAGATAATACAGATGTAGATGATTCTAAATTATACACACAACCAGAAGAAGTAGCTTATGCTTATGAAGAATTAAGTAAAGTAAGCGATCAGTTTACCATCGCAGCAGCTTTTGGTAATGTACATGGAGTTTACAAGCCTGGTAACGTAAAGTTAACACCAAAAATATTAAAGAATTCTCAAGAGTTCCTATCTAAGAAACATAATTTACCTCACAACCATATTGATTTTGTATTCCATGGTGGATCTGGTTCTACAGTAGAAGAAATTAGAGAAGCAATAGGTTACGGAGTTATTAAAATGAATATTGACACTGATATGCAATATGCATTTTTAAGTGGTGTTAGAGATTATGTACAAGATAATAAGGACTACTTACAAACTCAAATCGGGAATCCTGATGGAGCTGATGTTCCTAACAAAAAATACTACGATCCTCGCGTTTGGTTACGTAAAGGTGAAGATGCTTTTGTAGAAAGACTTAAAAAAGCATTTGAAGATTTAAATAATGTAAACACTTTATAAGTTTATTTTATTAATTATTTACTGACCCATTAGAACTTATAATCAGAGTTTTAATGGGTTTTTATTTGACTAATAAAACTCGAATAATGAGATACTTTTCTCTATTTTTGAGTTATGTTTAATAAAATAGTAATTTTGTGCGCTTTCTAATAGCAAAACAGAACTAACTAAAAACCGATTAGAGATCACATCAATAATCGAAAAACCTTCCTGAGAATTACCCTGCATAGCGCTTATGCTGATTAGAACCAAAGCGACTAAGTAATGGTAGTCAAAGGATTAAAATCGTAACCTAATATGGCTTGGTTTAAAAGAAAAGATAAAGGTATTCACACTTCTACGGAAGAAAAAAAAGATACACCTAAAGGACTTTGGTACAAATCTCCAACAGGTAAAATCATAGATACAAAAGAACTTGAACAAAATTTTTATGTGAGTCCAGAAGATGGCTATCACGTAAGAATTGGAAGTAACGAATATTTCCAAATTCTATTTGATGATAATAAGTATACGGAATTAGATGCTAATTTAACGTCTAAAGACCCTCTTAAATTTGAAGACACAAAAAAATACCCAGACCGTTTAAAGGCCGCACAAGCTAAAACCAATCTTAAAGATGCGGTACGCACAGCTGTTGGTAAATCTAACGGACAAGATTTGGTAATTGCTTGTATGGATTTCAGTTTTATTGGAGGTTCTATGGGATCTGTTGTAGGTGAAAAAATAGCGAGAGCTGCTGACTACGCAATAAAGAAGAAAACCCCTTTAATGATTATTAGTAAATCTGGAGGTGCACGTATGATGGAAGCTGCATTATCATTAATGCAATTAGCTAAAACATCTGTAAAGTTAGCTCAGATGGCAGATGCTGGCATTCCTTATATTTCATTATGTACAGATCCAACAACAGGTGGTACAACGGCATCTTTTGCAATGCTAGGTGATATAAACATCGCAGAACCAGGAGCCTTAATTGGTTTTGCTGGCCCAAGAATTGTAAGAGATACAACAGGAAAAGAATTACCAGAAGGCTTTCAAACGTCTGAATTTTTATTAGAACATGGCTTCTTAGATTTTATAACACACCGAAGAGACCTTAAGAAAAGAGTTAATTTGTATATAGATTTAATAAAAAATCAGCCCGTAAGAGCTTAATAGAAAACGTAAAAAGAGGTGTAATAACCTCTTTTTTTATTTTTATCTGTTAGTATAAAACTGTAACTCATTTATAATTATGCAGTAGCTAAGTCACTTAAAAAATAAACAGAAAAACAAGTACCCTCATTTACTTTACTTTCCACTTCTATTTTGCCACCTATACTTTCAATGTGATTCTTAGTCATGTACAAACCCACGCCTCGTGAGTCTGGATGCTCATGAAAAGTACCATTTAATGTAAACAACTTATTATAATTAGACTCTAAATCTATCCCTAGACCGTTATCTTTTATCTTAAGTACTACAAATTCATCTTTTAAACTACTAGAAAGTTCAATAGTCGTTTGTCTTTCGTCTGATTTATATTTAATTGAATTGGTAAGAAAGTTGAGAATTATACTATCAATATAGGCTTCTATTCCCTGTATATAGAATCCTTTATCTACCTTATTAATAATTTCACAGTTTTCCCTTTTCGCAATGGCATTAACATTATAAATAGAATTTTCAATATAATTATGTAAGGATAATCTGCTTAAAATATTGAATTTTTTAGGTTTGTTCAACCTCATTAAGTTAAGGTTATGCACCGTATCATCGAGATTAATTAAAGCGTCTTTTAACATCTTATAACTTTCATTGGATTTCAATATATCCTCTAATTCTTCTTCAAGAAATTCAGTGACAGAAAATAAATTACCAACATGTGTTCTAATATCGTGAGTTGCAATATGTGCAAAATCTTTCAACTTCTCGTTTTGTCCTTTAATCACATTCATTAAAAACTCCAGATGCCATGTCGCTGATTTTTGAGTAGAGATATCTGCTAATTGACTGATAAAATATATAGGCTCATCATTTTCATCTCTTACCAATGACACGGATAAAAGCGTCCAAACGACATAACCTTGTTTATGAAAATATCTTTTTTCAATCTGATAATTATCAATCTCCCCATTCACTAATTGATGCATATGAACTAAATCAGATTCAATGTCATCACGATGCGTAATGTCTCGGAAATTCAATTTATAAAGTTCTGCTTCATCATACCCTAATAAATTCACAATGCTTTGGTTGACCTTAATCCACACGCCATCAAGGCTCACAATAGAAATACCGCCATTAGCATTCTCAAAAATATTTTGAAAGACTTTGTTTTTTAAACGATTGAGATTTTTTGGCATGAGTTAACATTAAGGTTTAAAACAAAATTAAATTATACCATAAATTAGTTTAACTCAATAGATTATTAAGTTACCATAAACACTCAAATTCTCAGAATTGTTATTTGAAAGTGCATCCATATAAGCTGAAACTAAGCTTTCTTAAAAAACACTGTAAATACTGTACCTTCGTCAACTTTACTCTCTACCTCTACTTTGCCCCCTAAAGATTCAATATGATTCTTGGTGATAAAAAGCCCAATACCAATCGCGTCCTCATTATAATGGAAGGTATTATACATTTGAAATAGCTTGTCACCAAATTTTTCTAAATCAATTCCCAATCCATTATCTTTAATTTTTAGCACCACATAGTCATCTTGAAACTCAGAACTCAGCTCAATGATTGATTTTCTCTTATTGGATCTGTATTTGATGGCATTGGTAATAAAATTAAGAATTATACTATCTAAATAAGCAGGTATGCCTTTTACACAGGTATCTTCATCTATTAGATTGTATATAATAGCTTCCGCATTTTGCGCTAATGCAATAATATTATAAGTAGCCTTTTGGGTGAAATCATATAAATTGAGGACTTCCATTTTAGAATCTTCAATTTCTCTAATTTTAGCAACTTCAGTTAAATGAGACACCGTTTCTTGGAGATTACCAATAGCCCTTTTTAGTAATTGATAATTGTCGTTATCTTTTAAAAACGTATAATCTTCTTCTAAAAAATCGGTTAAAGATGATAAATTACCCGAATGTGATCTTAAATTATGTGTCACAATATTAGCAAACGATGTTAACCTCTCATTTTGATCTTTAGCAACACTAAGCAATGTTTTTAATTTATCTTCACTTTTCTTACGATTAGTGATATCGTTAAATTGCCAAATCATATGAGGTCTGCCCTCTTTAAAATAGACTAATGACACCGAAATTAACATCCAGAGAATAGAGCCATCTTTATGAAAGTAGCGTTGCTTTACACGGTATTTATCAATGTCACCGCTAATAAGCTTTTCAAATTTTTCTTCGTGGACACCAAGGTCTTGAGCATAGACAATATTATTAATGTCCATATTAAAGAGTTCCCATCTGGTATATCCAAAAATATCGCAGATACTCTCATTAACTTTTAACCAATTTCCATCTAAATTCACAATAGCAATACCATTATAAGTATTGTTAAATGTGCGTTCTAAAACGTCGTAAGCGTTTGAGAAATTCCGTAAATCATTTGAAACTTTCATACATATCGTTTAATAAGGATTAATCTATTGAAAGCTATTTTGTTGTTAGGGAAAATCTGTATTAGGACATAATTACATTCTTTAGGATATCAAAAAGTTACGAAAAAAATTCCAAATCACAAAAAAGTAGTATATTTGCCGCTCGAAAGAGAGGCTTTCGTGTACATAAAAATCATTTACAATAATATTAGCATGTATTTAGATCAAAAAGGAAAAGAGGAAATCTTTACAAAACATGGTGGTAATGCAAAGAACACTGGTTCTGCAGAAGGACAGATTGCATTATTTACGGCAAGAATTAATCACTTAACAGAACATTTAAAGAAAAATCGTAAAGATTTTAACACTGAGCGTTCATTAGTAAAGTTAGTAGGTAAAAGAAGAAGCTTACTAGATTATTTAACTAAGAAAGATGTTTTAAGATATCGTGCGATAGTTAAAGAATTAGGATTAAGAAAATAATCTCAATATAAAGGCCACGCATTTAGCGTGGCTTTTTGTTTATATATAACTCAAACGTAAGAGTAAAACAATCGTAAAAAAATAGCAGAAAAATCCTAAAACGATTTTAGGGTTCGCGGTTTTTCATTGGTCACAAACAACAACTACACAACAACACAACGACCATTGTTTAATTTAGAATTAAAAAATTTATGATTCCAAAAGTTTTTAGAGAGGTCATAGACCTTGGTGATGGTAGAGAAATTTCTATCGAAACCGGAAAATTAGCAAAACAAGCGCATGGTAGCGTTGTTGTGCAATCTGGAAAATGTATGTTATTATGTACAGTTGTTTCCAATTACGAACAGAAAGATGTGGACTTCCTTCCACTTACTGTTGATTACAGAGAAAAATTTGCTGCCGCTGGTCGTTATCCAGGTGGTTTCTTTAAGAGAGAAGCAAGACCTAGTGATGGTGAAGTATTAACAATGCGTTTAGTAGACCGCGTTTTACGTCCATTATTCCCAAAAGATTACCATTCTGAAACTCAGGTGATGATTCAGTTAATGTCTCACGATCCTGAAGTTATGCCAGATGCTATGGCAGGTTTAGCCGCTTCGGCAGCTATTCAATTATCAGATTTCCCTTTTGAATGTGCTATCTCTGAAGCTAGAGTTGGTCGCGTCAATGGAGAATTCATTATCAACCCAACACTTGCACAGTTAGAAGAGTCTGACATCGATATGATGATTGGTGCTTCTGCAGATTCTGTAATGATGGTAGAAGGTGAAATGGATGAGATTTCTGAAGAAGAAATGGCTGAAGCAATTAAGTTTGCTCACGAAGCTATTAAAGTACAATGTGCTGCTCAAATTAGATTAGCAGAAGCATTTGGCAAAAAAGCGACTCGTGAATATCAACCAGAAAGAGAAGATAAAGACTTAGAGAAGAAAGTACGTGACATGGCTTACGATAAAGTGTATGCTATTGCAAAAGCTGGATCTTCTAAGCATGAAAGAAGTGCTGCTTTTAAACAAATAAAAGAAGATATCAAAGCTACTTTTTCTGAAGAAGAATTAGCAGATTACGGAGGTTTAGTTTCTGACTATTACCGTAAGGCTGAAAAAGCTGCAATTAGAGATTTAACCTTAGATGAAGGTCTACGTTTAGATGGTCGTAAGACTGACGAAATTAGACCAATTTGGTGTGAGGTAGATTATTTACCATCTACACATGGTTCTTCAATCTTTACACGTGGTGAAACTCAAGCCTTAGCTACTGTAACTTTAGGGACATCTAGAGATGCTAACCAAATAGATATGCCATCTCAAGAAGGTGAAGAGCGTTTCTATTTACATTATAACTTCCCACCTTTTTGTACCGGTGAAGCTAGACCAATCCGTGGAACCTCTCGTAGAGAAGTTGGTCATGGTAACTTAGCGCAACGTGCATTAAAAGGAATGATTCCTGCAGATTGTCCTTATACAGTTCGTGTTGTTTCTGAAGTATTAGAATCTAATGGTTCATCGTCTATGGCAACAGTTTGTTCTGGTACAATGGCACTTATGGATGCTGGTGTGCAAATGAAGAAACCTGTTTCTGGTATTGCAATGGGATTAATTTCTGATGCTGAATCTGGAAAATACGCTGTATTATCTGATATCTTAGGTGATGAAGATCACTTAGGTGATATGGACTTTAAAGTGACTGGTACTGCAGACGGAATTACCGCTTGTCAGATGGATATTAAAGTAAAAGGATTGTCTTACGAAATTTTAGTAAATGCTTTACAACAAGCACGTGCTGGTCGTTTACATATCTTAGAGAAATTGGTTGACACTATTGCTAAGCCAAATGTAGATGTGAAAGAACATGCACCTACAATGGTAACAAGACGTGTTCCTAATGAATTCATTGGAGCTTTAATTGGACCAGGTGGAAAAGTAATTCAAGAAATGCAAAAAGAAACTGAGACGACTATCGTTATTAACGAAGATCCAGTGACTGAAGAAGGTATTGTTGAAATTATGGGTGTTGGTAAAACAGGTATTAATGCTGTTATGGCAAAAATTGATGCTATCTTATTTAAGCCAACTGTTGGTAGCGTATACGAAGTAAAAGTAATCAAGATGTTAGATTTTGGTGCTGTTGTTGAGTATATGGATGCACCAGGAAACGAAGTGTTATTGCATGTATCTGAGTTAGCTTGGGAGCGTACAGAAAACGTATCTGACGTTGTAAATATGGGAGATGTTTTTGATGTAAAATACTTCGGAATTGATTCTAGAACACGTAAAGAGAAAGTATCTCGTAAAGCTATTTTGCCAAAACCGGAAGGTTATGTAGCAAGACCACCAAGAGATGATAACCGTTCTGGTGGACGTGATAACAATAGAGGAAGAGATAATCGCGGACGTGATAACAGACGTGATGATCGCAAGCCAAGACAAGATAAAAAGGAAGATTAATTTCTTTATTAAATCTTAACATATTAAAAAGCCTATCAACATTTGATAGGCTTTTTGTTTTTAATTAAAATCTATATCAACTGGAATATCTGGACCTCGGTAAGAAATAGCCGCAATTATAATGGTCACAACGCCTATAACAACCAATCCAATTCCTGTTCCATATATAATAGACATCGTTTTATTATGAAGCCTTACTAATTTAGTGTCATTTGTCTTTATTGGCACTAACACCTCTTTACCTTTTGTTTTTTTAACACCATAATATTGATTGTCATCTAAAACTATTTTCTTAAATTTTAATGTCGTTCCATCATTAGTTGTTAGTTTTACTCGTTTACCTTCTTCCGTCGCCACTTTAAGTGTTACGTTTTCTTTCTTATACACACGGCAACTTTGACATAGAATTAAACTCATCAATATAATACTTATAACTCTAGTTTGCTTTTTAATACTAACCATAATTTCAGTTTATTAACAGCTTCAATATTACAATAGAAATCCTTTATTAAGCAGAACCATTTCTAACAATCCCCTGTAATTTAAACATTTATCCTAAGGTTTTAGTTTTTAAATCTTAATATCTTTGAAGGTCTATCAAAATTTGATATACTTATTTTTATATCTCTATCTCATAACAATGCATCTTAAAAATTATAATTTCCACTACTTTAGAGCCATTTTACCTAATTCAAAAAGCTGTATGGCTATAAAAATTGCATATCATACTGAAATTAAAGAAACACGTTAGGCATAATTTAAGTTATAAACTTTCGTTACTAGTACAAAACCATATTTATGAAGAATATATTCTTGCTTCTAATCTTACTAGTTAGCTCAAAGGTTTTTTCTCAAGATAGTATAAATTATTTCAAAGGTGATTTTGACTCAGCATTAAAAAAAGTAAAACTTCACTCTTTAAATACGGCTATCAATACCAAATAAAAAAATAATATTTAGACTTCTATAAAGGATTCAATTCATCACTATTACATCTACTTAATAGCGCTTCATTTTTCAACAAAAACATTTAAAAATCATCATTTTACAAACTTCAACCAATAACGTTAAAAGTTTCCCGAAATGGTGATTTTTATCTCTTAGAAGTAATTTCCTTAATGTTAAATAAAACTCAAAAAAAATCTAAATTGTAATATAGCACGTACATCTGTTTTAATCAATCACACTAAAAAAAGGATATATGGCTTCAAAAAACTCACCCTCAAATACTATATTTTCAAACACCAAGAGCAAATCTAAAAAACTATCTAACCAATTCAATTTATTTATTAATAGTAAATCAAAAACTGAAAATCCGAACAATAAAATTGTCCTATTTAGTACATTTTTACTTCTTGTTTTAGGCGTCTATTTTCTTTCTGTCTTTTATGGTGATTTTGAACAATTCAACGCAGACAAAATGAGTACGACTATTGGTTATAGCTTCATAATTATAGCTACAACACTTATAGTTTTTAAGGCATTATTCTTTATTTATAAAGCCTATAATTATTTTAAATACAAGCCGATTGCCTCTGTTTCGGACAATGAATTACCAACAGTTACGGTTATTGTTCCTGCGTATAACGAAGGCAAACAAGTTTATGACACGTTAGTGAGTTTAGACAATAGTAATTACCCAAAACAAAAATTACAAATTATATCTATCGATGACGGTAGTAAAGACGATACTTGGGATTGGATGCTTGATGCCAAAAAGATACTTGGTGATCGTTTAGAAATTTATCAACAACCAGAAAACCAAGGAAAACGTCATGCACTTTATCGTGGATTTAATTTAGGTACAGGCGATATTTATGTCACCGTAGATAGTGATTCTATTGTAACTGAAGACACCCTTAGAAACTTAGTTAGTCCTTTTATTAAAGATGAAAATTGTGGTGCAGTTGCAGGAAACATTCGAGTTCTAAACAATAAAAAGGAAATGCTTCCTAAAATGTTAGATGTAAGTTTTGTGTTGAGTTTTGAATTTGTGCGCTCTGCAGAAAGTAATTTGAATTCTGTATTGTGTACACCTGGCGCCCTAGCTGCTTATAGAAGTACTGCCGTTCATAATTGTTTACCAGAATGGATTAACCAAACGTTTATGGGCAAACCTTCCGATATTGGTGAAGATAGAGCCATGACGAACATGATTTTAAAACAAGGTAAGCATGTCTTGTTTCAAAAAAATGCGGTAGCTTTTACCAATGTACCCGAACAATATATGGGATTATATAAAATGTTTATTCGTTGGGGACGAAGTAACGTGAGAGAGAATTTGGAAATGGCAAAATACGTCTTCACAAATTTCAGAGCCAAAGGCAAGTCTGGAACAAGGATTTTATTTATTAGCCAGTTCCTAAAAATAGTAATGAGTTACCCTCTACTAATTTCGATGTTATTCTTCGTTTTAGTACATCCATTATTATTTTTAGGTTCTACTTTAGTTAGTATTTTGGTCATTTCAACTTTTTCGGTCATATTTTTTACCAGTCAATACAAAACCACTCAAGGGTTTTGGGCATACTCTTATAGCATCTTATTTACATTCGCGCTATTTTGGATTACACCTTACGCCATTGCTACAGCAAGCCGAAGAGGTTGGTTAACACGTGAATTGGTTGAGACAAAATAAAAATTAGTTTTGCAAAATATTCTAAGCCTACGAAATTCTAAATTTTGTAGGCTTTTTCTATTATATTTTCCAATTTGTCACCGACAGTCTGTCATAATTCGCTAAAAGTATTTTGTAGTAAATTATGACATCCCAACCTAATACCCTAATACAGTTTCAATACTTCAACTATAATTACAAAATCTTTAGAATATCCAAATTCTTTAAATCATAATTTCATTTTGGCACTGTCGCATAGTAGTTGCGGTTAATAAGGCAACTGACAGTTAACTTATTAACTAAAATAAATTATGAAAGTATTAGTAATTGGAGCCGGAAACATGGGCTTAACTTATGCTGAAGGTATGGCAGAATCGCCACTACTCAGCAAGTATAAATTAAAAATTTATGATACCGATCCAAAAAAGATAGAAAGCCTAAGCAAAGACTCTAGATTTATCGTTTACGATAATTTAGATGATTGCTTACCAAAAGCAGATATCGTATTTATAGCCGTAAAACCTTATCACAGTGATGGATTATTTGAAGACATGAAACCAATGTTAAACGATAATCAAATTTTTGTATCTCTAATGGCTGGTGTCACCATAGATACTATTCAGCAAAAGTTAGAAGCAAAAAAAGTGATTAGAACTATGCCCAATTTGCCAGCTCAAGTTGGAAAAGGTGTAACCTCTTATACAGAATCTGATACTGTTTCAAGAGTAGAACTGCTAATGATAAGAAATCTTTTGGATACCACAGGAACATCAATTCACGTTAACACTGAAAATTTTATTGATGCCTCTACAGGGATTTCAGGAAGTGGACCAGCTTATGTGTTCTATTTTATGCAATCTATGCTAGAAGCAGCTCAAAAAATGGGATTTTCAGATTACGATTCAAAAGTTTTAGTGAGTAGTACGTTTGAAGGAGCCATAGAACTCTTCAACCAAAATGATATATCTCCAAAATCATGGATAGACAAAGTTGCATCAAAAGGAGGCACAACCCAAGCTGCTATAGATTCTATGGATGATAATAATGTAAAACAGTTAATTCAAGATGCGGCTTATGCAGCTTTTGATCGTGCTGTTGAAATGGGTAAAGAAGATTAAGTGCAAGTGAATTGTCACTTTGTAATTGAGTTTTTCTTCGGTTTGCAAAAACCTATTTCAAAATAACTTAACATCTTAATAACAAAATTAAAGTCTTTAGAAATTAAATCTGAAGCTTGAAAAATTAAAAAATGAATAGAAAGATAAAACGTGTGGTCGTAAAAGTAGGGACCAACGTATTAACCAATAAAGATAATAGAATTTTAGGACCAGTGCTTCGTGAATTGGTAAGACAAATCGCTGTCCTTTATGAGGAAGACATAATGGTTATCCTTGTATCCTCGGGTTCTGCGATGGCAGGCATGGAAGTATTGGGAGAAACTAACATTAAAGACAAGTCTATAAGAAGACAAGTCTATTCTTCTGTAGGTCAGCCACGAATGATGCGTCATTATTACAGTCTTTTTCACGATTATGGAATGCGATGCGCACAGGTATTAGCTACAAAGCGCGATTTTGATATCGGTAAACACCGTGAAAACATGATAAATTGTTACGAAGGTTTACTATCTGAAGGCGTCATTCCAATTGCCAATGAAGATGATGCTGTATCACTTACAATGTCAATGTTTTCAGATAATGACGAGTTAGCTAGTTTAGTTGCTGAACTTATTGACGCTGACCGATTGATTATTCTTTCAGATACAGACGGACTATATAATGGGCATCCAGATGATGATGATTCAAAAATTTTGAATACCGTGAAAACAGATCAGAATGTAGAAAAATATGTTCAAGATTCCGATAAAAAAGAAGGTGAAGGACGTGGAGGTATGGCTTCAAAATTAAAAATTGCAAAAGTAACAGCCAATAAAAACATTCCAACGTATATCGCCAACGGTAAAAGAGAAAATGTAATTGTAGATATCATTAACAATAAACAAGTAGGAACAAAATTTATTAGTGCTTAGGTTCCAACCATAAGATCAGAACCAAGACTTAATCCTATTTACCAAATAAATAGATAAAATATTAAAGCCTATTAGTGGTTTAAAGCTTCACTTAAAAAATAAGTATCGAACCGTTAGTAACGATTAAAAACTTAAACATGAAACTATTACAAACAGACATAAAAAACAACGTTCTAAAATCAATGATAAAGATTTTGGGTCGCGAAAGGCATTCAATTATTGAAGCCAATAAAAAAGATCTAAATGCTTTTCAAAAAGAAGATCAAGCCTTATATGATCGTCTCATTGTGAATGATAAAAAGGTAGATGAAATGATAGCTGCCGTAGAAGCTGTAATGCTTCAAGAAGATCCTGTTGGTAGAGAAATAACCAATAAAACTTTAAAAAACAAGCTTAACATCGTTAACACGACAGCTCCGTTCGGTACGATATTGATCATTTATGAATCGCGACCAGATGTTACTATAGAAGCTGCAGTTTTAGCCTTTAAAGCCAATAATAAGATTTTATTAAAAGGAGGTAAAGAAGCCTTAAACAGTAATCTTATTTTAGAAAAATGCTGGCACGAAGCTTTAGAAGACAACGGATTATCTAAGGATTGGATTAAACTTCTGCATTTAAAACGAGAGGAAACTCAAGAATTTCTTAAAAACCCTACCGAACCTTTAGATTTAATTGTGCCTCGTGGTGGTGAGCGACTAATCAATTTTGTAAAAACACATGCCACATGTGCTGTTTTAGTCAGTGGCCGTGGAAATAACTTTTTATATGTATCAGAACATGCGGATTGGAGTAAAGCTGTAAATGTGATTATTAATGCAAAAACAGATAAAATTTCGGGCTGCAATGCCTTAGACAAAGTACTTATCAATAAGAATTTACCGCAATATGAAATAAAACTGAAAATGCTTCAAGAAAAATTGGAACAACATAAGGTTGAGATTCTAGTTGATCATAAAGTTTCTGATATTTTACCGCAAAAGGAAACCATTGCAAATCAAGATATATGGTATGAGGAATTTTTAGCATTAAAATTACTTATCGGACAAGTATCATCCTTAGATGAAGCGATTAAGACTATTAATACATACTCTGGAAAACATTCTGCTTCAATTATAACAGAAGATAAAACTGAGGCTATGAACTTTATGCATAATGTAGATAGTGCTGCTGTATATCATAATGCGTCAACCAGATTCACAGATGGTGGTCAAATGGGAGTTGGTGCAGAATTAGCCATTAGCACAGATAAATTGCATCATCGAGGTCCTTTAGGTTTAAACCAATTGGTAACTAACAAATATTATGTTTATGGAGATGGGCAGGTTAGAATTTAATAATATATAGCTCATAATTAGGATTTTACATAAATATTTCTTATACTATAGGTTATGATTACACAAGACAAAAATAAATACGCGGTAGAATTAAGTAATTCAATATCTTATCTTGAAAATTTAGGCTATTCTAATATTAAAGCCGACTTAGACGGTTATGAAACTCCTAAATCATATCATAAAAAAGGAAGTAATATAGATGTTACTCCAGATATTGTTGCAGAAAAAGAAGGACGAAAACATATATTTGATTTAAGTTTAAAGTCTGAAAAACCTAGATTACTAAAATCCAAATGGCTGTTTTTAAACACATTAAGTAAAATTAAATCTTATAGATTTCGGTTAATAACCATGAGAGGTCATTATAAATTTACCAACGAAACTATAGGTGCCATAAATCTTGACACCGTTAAACTCTTAAAGATTTAATTTTTTTTATTAGTATTGTGTAACATTTTATTGCTTTTGTACGTATAATAAAAGCAACATGATGTTGTTAAATTGCACAAATCATAAATATAAATGAGACAGCTTAAAATTACCAAGCAGGTTACCAATAGAGAAACTGCTTCATTAGATAAATATTTACAAGAAATTGGTAAGGTAGATCTAATTACAGCAGACGAAGAGGTAGAATTAGCGCAACGCATAAAAGCAGGAGATCAACTTGCTTTAGAAAAGTTAACGAAAGCTAACTTACGTTTTGTTGTTTCTGTTGCTAAGCAATACCAAAACCAAGGTTTAACATTACCAGATTTAATTAACGAAGGTAATTTAGGTTTAATAAAAGCTGCACAACGTTTTGATGAAACACGTGGTTTTAAATTTATTTCTTATGCTGTATGGTGGATTCGTCAATCGATTCTTCAAGCTTTAGCTGAACAATCTCGTATTGTACGTTTACCATTAAATAAGATTGGTTCTATTAATAAAATTAATAAGACGTTTGCCTTTTTAGAGCAAAGTCATGAGCGACCACCTTCTGCAGAAGAGATTGCAAAAGAATTAGACATGACGATTAACGATGTTAAGGAGTCTATGAAAAATTCTGGTCGTCACGTCAGTATGGATGCTCCTTTAGTAGAAGGTGAAGATTCTAACTTATATGATGTATTACGAAGTGGAGAATCACCAAATCCGGATAGAGATTTATTACACGAATCTTTAAGAACTGAGATTGAACGTGCTTTAGAAACATTAACTCCTCGTGAAGCTGATGTGATCCGTTTGTATTTTGGTTTAGCTAGTCAACACCCAATGACACTCGAAGAAATCGGAGAAACCTTCGATTTAACACGTGAACGTGTAAGACAAATAAAAGAAAAAGCTATTAGACGTTTGAAACATACGTCTAGAAGTAAAATATTAAAAACATATTTAGGTTAGTAATTCATATTTTTAACGACCAACCTAAAGAAGGTAACAACAGTTACAAACATAACTGTTCGTTTTTTGATTGATGAAAGAACCCACGGCTGATTACCGTGGGTTCACTTTTTTAGTCTATCCTAGTTTTCCCAAAGCGAAAGGATTCTAGTGTTATACATGTTTGATTCTCTATTTTTTATCTTAGATTATAATTAACATAGTATACTTACGTCGCTCATACTTCTTGTCACTTGTCTCATCTGATCTATTACCTTCTCATAGTAATTCTCGCTCCCTTCTTTCTCCAACTTCCCTTTCCTTACCAAAAGCACAAAAAAATCTTCACATTTTAAGTACCTTTGCACAAACTTAAAAGAACACACGTAATGGCTTCAAAAATAATTGCTCCATCAATGCTAGCTGCCGATTTTGGCAATCTTCAACGCGATACTGAAATGGTAAACCATAGTGATGCCGATTGGTTTCATATTGATGTTATGGACGGCCACTTTGTACCCAACATATCTTACGGAATGCCCGTAATTGCTGCTATAAAAAAGCATGCGACTAAACCGTTAGATGTTCACTTAATGATTGAAAAGCCGGAACGTTACATTGAAGAATTCGCGAAGGTAGGAGCTGATATTATTACGGTTCATTATGAATCTACTGTTCATTTGCATAGAACTTTAAGACAAATTAAGGATGCCGGTTGCAAAGCTGGAATTGTTCTTAATATCACGACTCCACTGACTGTTTTAGAAGACATTTTACCTGAATGTTACATGATATTATTGATGTCTATAAACCCAGGTTTTGGAGGACAGAAATTTGAAGATATCACCTACAAACGTGTAAAAAACCTGCGAAAAATGATAAACGAGCAAGGTCTAGATACACGCATTGAAATAGATGGAGGTGTCACTGATAAAAATATCCAAAAATTAGTTGAAGCCGGAGCTGATGCCTTTGTTGCTGGAAGTCATGTTTTTAAAAGTGAGAACCCAACAGCGACTATTAAAACTTTAAAAGCATTAGCCAATTCTTAAAATAAATAGTATCTGAATCGCATAATTATAAGCTAATTGTCCTATTGAGCGCAATCAAAATATAGTCTACCTATTATTTTTTTAGACTGCGCTCAAATCGACAACTTTAAACTTTATAGGGCGCTTTTTTTTTATGCTTTAATAAATAATTGCTTCCCTATATATATTATCCATACACTATCTATGGAGTATCTATGGAGTATCTATGGAGTATCTATGGAGTATCTATGGAGTATCTATGGAGTATCTATGGAGTATCTA